>JBCCDR010000037.1:0-12239 GCA_039030675.1 Pseudomonadota bacterium
CTGGCGCTGTTGCTGATGGAGAAGACGATATCCAGCATCCCCGCGTCAAAGGCGGAGATGTCCAGCATCACGGAGGCGAAGGTGTCGGAGAACGGACCTGATTCCAGATCATCGCCAGAAACATCGAAGACCGAGATGCCGTTGATCGACACGTCAAAGACGTCTTGCGATTCATAGTTCGCGTCATTGGCGGCCCAATCGAAGCTCAGGGTCAGGTTCTCAAAGCCTGTGGCATCAATTTGGTCAAAGGCGATGGCAATCGTGCCATCGGCATCTTCAACAAAGAAATATTGGGTTGTATTGCCAGACGAGTCAATTTGGTTGTTGCCATTGCCATCGCTCACCGTTGGAAAATCGGTGCTCACGCCGATGAGGTCGCCAGCATCGGCGGTCCCGACAAGGGGCCCACCGTTGCCAAGGTTGCGGCTATCGATGAAGCTGACGGACCAGCCAAGGCCGCTGCCGCTGTCAAAGCCCAAGCCAGGTTCTGTGCCAGGCAAAAACTCGGCGTTGGATGCAAGGCCATTGGCCAGCGAATTGCCTTCGAAATCTTGCTCACCCAGAATAATGGCGGCGCTCGCAGTGCTGGCCATGAAGGCGCTTGCGAAGAGTGTGCAAAGAAGAGTTTTGGTCATCCCATGGGCTCCGAAAGTACTATTGGTCGAGGTCTTTAGCCCGACACTTCAGTCTTCGTGCCACTAAGGGAAAGTCTATATTTTCCAGAGTGTTAGGAGTCTCTGACGTGTTTTGGCCGTGCAAATTGTTGGGTTTTGCGCCTGGTTTGCAGTGTCAGCGTTAAGATATGGCATGGCCCGTTACGCCTCCGCGATGATCACAAGGGCCTTCTCCCGCTGCGCTGCCTGAACTATAGACTAGTATATGATGCACACGCTCGACACCTTGCCCGTCCACGATCTTGCCGGCTGCGCTGACCCGCAGGCCGCCTTCGCGCGGCTGGCTGCGCTCTATGACGATGCGGTTAAGACAATTCACGATGATTTCGAGGCTTATCAAAACGGCACTCTCACCAAAGCGCGCTGCGCGGCAACCTATCCTTATCTGGTTGCCGATATTTCCGAGGGCAGTTTGGGGACGGAGACGCGGCTGAGCTACGGCAAGGTTTCACATCATGGGCTGCACGCAACCACCATTACAGCGCCGCATCTCTTTAAGCGCTATTTGATTGAGCAAATGACGCTTTTGCAGGAAAATCATGGCGCGCGCTTTTATGTGGGCGCCTCGGACGTGCCTTTGCCCCTGCCCTTTGCGCTTGAGCGTGCCAGTTCTGCTTTGTCCGTCGATCAACGCCAAGATGCCAAGCGCTTTTTCGCCATGCCCAATCTGGCGGCCACCAACGATGACATTGTCGATGGGGAAGCGATTTTAAGGCGTGATGGGCTGTATCCGCTGTCGCTGTTCTCGGCCCAACGCACCGACTATTCCCTGCACCGCCTGCGCCATTATAGCGGCACGGACCCAGCGCATTTTCAAAGCTTTGTGCTGTTCACCAACTATCAGCGCTATGTGGATGAGTTTGCGGACTACGCCCTCGCGCAGGTAGAGGCCGGCGCCTATGCGCGCTTTGTAGAGCCAGGCAACCGCGTGCACGAAAAGGGCGAAAGCCCCAACATCCCGCCGCTGAAGAAAATGCCGCAAATGCCGGCCTATCATTTGGTGGCTGAGGACGGCACAGGCGTGACGCTGGTCAACATTGGCGTGGGCCCGTCCAATGCAAAAACCATTACCGACCATCTGGCCGTGCTGCGCGCGCATGTGTGGGTCATGATTGGCCATTGCGGCGGCCTGCGCGGCTCCCAGCGCATGGGCGATTATGTGCTCGCCCACGCCTATCTGCGCGATGACCATGTGCTCGACCAAGCGCTGCCCGTGGCTATCCCGCTGCCAACGCTTGCAGAGGTGCAAGTCGCGCTGAGCGATGCTGTGTCTGATGTGGCGGGCTTGCCAGGGCCGGCGCTAAAACAGCGTGTGCGGACAGGCACTGTGGTGACCACGGACGATCGCAATTGGGAGCTGCGCTATCATGAGCTGGCCGTGCGCTTTAACCAATCGCGCGCTATTGCCATTGATATGGAGTCCGCCACGATTGCCGCCAATGGGTACCGCTTCCGCGTGCCCTACGGAACGCTGCTGTGCGTGTCCGACCGGCCGCTACACGGCGAGATTAAGCTGCCCGGTATGGCCGACCGCTTTTATGAGGAAAGCGTGAGCCAGCATTTGCGCATTGGGCTGAAAGCGCTCGACCTCTTACGCGAAGATGCCGCCGAAGGCTCCCTGCACTCACGAAAACTGCGCAGCTTTGATGAGCCGGCTTTCCGTTAGGGCTACTTTTTGTACTTATCCATGATGTCCTTGATGCGCTGCGTGTTTTCACGGCTCACATCATTGGCCACCACTTTCTCACACTTTGGCAGGCTGGCGCGCACGTCATAAGCCGCATTGCGCTCCGGCCGGGTCATATTGTCTTCGCTAGTCTCGCGCAGGCTGCGCGCTTGGCGCTGCATGGCCGGCGTCATCATATCCCGCGTGATGCTGGAGAGAACCAAATCCGCATAGACATAGGCGGTTTGCATGTCCGTGAGGTCTTTAACGTCCTTGTTGAAGACTTTGCAGCACTCTTCAACGCCCTCAACATATTCTTCCCGGCCTCGCTCGCGGGACTCGCGGGCTTTTTCAATGCCCTTCTCGCTAATGCCCAGACGCTCCATTGCGTCAAATCCTGCTTCCGCGCTTTCGTCCGTCTGTGTGCTCAGGCGCTGGACATAAAGATCGCAGAGCATGGCGATGTCTTTGCGGTCAGGCTCCTCAGCGATCTCTTCCACAACAATCGGATCATCACCGCCGCACGCCGCAAGCGCCAAACAGGTCAGCGGAATTAAAAATTTTAAAGTCATCATCGCCCCACAAAATTGCTCAATAATATGATGGTCACTATAGTTGTGCAGACATAGCGCCTTCAGCTCAGTGCTAACCCTCAACTGTGACATTTCTTTGCCCGCCACAGTGAGACAATCACTTTTTTGAGCGCTGTTCAAGAGAGCTGCGAGACGCACACCATGACCGAACTGAGCACATCCCCTGGCCTCATCACCGGCGGGGACGGACACGCGCGCTGCTGGTGGGGCGCGGAGGATGCGCAGTATCGCGCCTATCATGATACCGAATGGGGCTTTCCCGTCACCGACGAGACACGGCTGTTTGAGAAGATTTGCCTGGAGGGCTTTCAATCTGGCCTCTCCTGGCTCACCATCTTGCGCAAACGCGAGAATTTCCGCGCGGCATTTGCGGGCTTTAAGATTGAAGCCGTTGCGCGCTTTACGCAGAGCGATGTGGAGCGCTTGCTGCAAGACGCAGGCATTGTGCGCCACCGCGGCAAGATTGAAGCAACCATCAACAACGCCCAGCGCGCGGCAGATTTGATTGATGAGACCGGGAGCCTGCCCGATTATCTCTGGGGCTATGAGCCCGAGCCCAAAGACAGGCCAAGCGAGATGACCCGCGCCGTGCTTGGCACGCTAGCCAAAACCCCGCAGTCCATTGCGCTTGCCAAAGACCTGAAAAAACGCGGCTGGAAGTTCTTCGGCCCCACAACCGCATACGCCTTTATGCAAGCGATGGGGCTGGTGAATGACCATCTCGAAGGCTGCCATGTGCGCGACGCCGCGCTCAAAGCCAGGGCGGCGATGGGCTAGCGGCAAAACGCCCCCTTGGCCACAAACCCCTGCACTCCATCTGTGCAATATGATCGCCCAAGAAACAGATATTAAACCACACCACATGCCAATGCCGGCTTGGCTCATCGGCGAGCTGCGTAGCGACCAAGCCGGAGAGACCGGTGCGGTGATGATTTACCGGGGCATTCTCGCTGTCTCCAAAGACCAGAGCGTCCGCACGTTTGCGCAGCATCATATGGAAACCGAGCAAAAACACCTGGCTATCATCAACGACATCCTGCCCCATGCCCAGCGCACGCGCTTGCTGCCCATATGGCGCGTCATGGGCTGGCTCACCGGCGCTCTGCCCGCGGTGTTTGGCCCAAAGGCAGTCTATGCCACCATTGAAGCGGTGGAGACCTTTGTGGACCACCACTACCAAGCGCAAATCGACCGCTTGGCGCGCGAACAGATTTTTCCCGATATTCAGGCGGCGCTTGAAGCCTGCCAAGCCGATGAAGTCGCCCACCGTGATGAGGCGGGCGGTTTGGTTGAAGGGCCTGTCGGGCCACTGTTAAAGGCTTGGAGCTGGGTGGTCGGTGTTGGCTCTCAAAGCGCCGTGGTGATTGCCCGCAAAGTCTAACCGTCCTGAACTCGATTCAGGACCTTTTTCACGGTAGGGCGCTTCTTTCTGAGAGAGACCCTGAATCAAGTTCAGGGTGACGGGCGTGTCAATCGCCCCGCTTGCGCCGCAGCAAAATATAATAAGCCCCTGCGCCGCCATGAATGGGGTGCGCGGGGCGGATGGCGATGACATTGCCAGCATAGGGACTGCCTTCAACCCATTGCGGCACCATCCGGCGGAGCACGCCGCGGGGCCGATCATCCGATTGCGTATCACTGGTTTTCGGCGCGCCTTTACCGGTGATCACAAGGATGATGCGCTGCTGCTTGCGCAGGGCATCTTCTAAGGTTCTGAGCAACAGGTCATGGGCTTGGCGCTGGGTCATGCCATGCAGATCAACGCTGCGATCCGCGTCCATACGCCCGCGCCGCAGACGTTTTTGCCAGCTTCTATCGAGCGGCTGTTCTTGCAACGCATCTGGACTTTTAGGCGCTGAAAAGTCGTCTAAGCGAACTTCTGGCGCCCTTTCGCGGGGTTTAAAGCGTGTTTTCGGCTCCGGCTGTGCCACTTTGGGACGATCAAGCGGGGTGACATCCTCCATGGCACGTTGCCAGAGCGCGGCGTCTCCACGTGGAAGAGCAGGAGGCTTTTGTGACGTCATGACAGCCTCCCTTCACAAGGGTGATGCTCTGTTGACGCTAAGCGTCTTCGCTTTCCGTCGCCACAACCGTCCAGTTGGGGTCGCGGCTGCCCAGCTTACGGGTGAATGTCCAGCGGTCCCGGGTTTGGTAGGTTTCGCTAAGCGAGCCATCAATCACCTCCCCGTCGCCGTCTTTGGTCACCGCCACGATATTGGCATGGAAGCTCATGGTGATTTCGGCTGTTTTGCCGTCGACACCGGCTTCGACCACATCGCTTTGGTCAATATCAATGAGGCGGTTCTCAACCACATGGCCAGCGCGTTCCCGCTCGGCTAGCGCTGCGTTGAAGTCGCCGGCAATGTCTTTTGACACATAGGGCTCATAGGCGGCCCGCTCGCCGCGCCAGAAGCCTTCTAAAATCATTTCATAGGCGGCCAGTGCGCCTTCTTTAAAGCTGCCAAAGTCAAAGCTGTCATCGGCCTTGGCAATTGCTTCAAGCCCATCACGCACGGGGCCGTCGTCCATGTCCGCAAGCGGATCAACGCCGGCGTCTTGCACGGGCTCTGCGTCGCGGTAATGTTCTTGGTCAGGCTCCGCAGGCAGCGGGCGCGGGCCGGCATCATCTTCGGGCCGGCGGCCTAAGACGCTAAACAACCGCAGCGCCACAAAGGCGGCGATCATGGCAAATATAATGATTTCAATCATGTCCATCACATACGTCCTTACCGCGCACTCATCTTTCCAAATATGAGCGGCGCGTGCTGCGGAGCCATCTAGCAGCCTAGCTCTTACTCAGTGGTTTAGATAGCCATCCCATGGCCCATGTGCAAGCAAGCGCGCGCGAATAGCGCAGCAAGGCTTTACATGTGCCTGTCTGGTGCCTTGTCTTGCGCCTGGCAAAGTGATACGGGCCGCATCACATTTGAGTGGAACACGCGCCATTGCAGCGCCGATAGGACATAGCACACCATGGCAGATGAAGACGATAAAAAGCCCGGAAACGGCGACGCAGATGTGGACCTGTCCGCAGACGCCATTGAAGGCGCAAGCACGGGCCCGACGATTGAATTTAATACCGATGGCGCAGCCCCGCAGCAGCCAAATGGCCAAGCCGGCGCCCCGCAGCCCAATGACGGCCAGCCGCAAGCTGGGATGCTCGCCCAGTACATTAAAGACCTGAGCTTTGAGAACCCCAATGCGCCGGGGGTGTACCAGACTCTGCAAACGGCCAAGCCAGACATTCAAATCGGCATCAACGTCGCCGGCCGGCAAGTGGCCGAAGACGCCTTTGAAGTGGAAGTCAAGCTGGAAGCCAAATCCACAGCTGATGGCCAGCCCGTCTACATGGTCGAGCTGGTCTATGCCGGCCTGTTCCAACTGCGCAATCTGCCTGAAGATGCCATGCAGCCGTTCTTGCTGGTGGAAGCACCGCGCTTGCTGTTCCCGTTTGCACGGCGGATTTTAAGCGATGCTGTGCGCGATGGGGGCTACCCACCGCTGACGCTGGAGCCCATTGATTTTGCAGCCCTTTACCGTCAGCGTATGGAACAGGCAGGCGGCAGCAATGTCGGCAATCCGGTTCAACCCAACGCCTAAGCGGTCCTATTGGGCCTCATCGTAGCGGGCCCAGATGGCATCAGGCATGTCCGCCACAAAGGCCTTGTGGCGGGCCAGCTCGTCTTCATCCACCGCAAACGTGCGCGCGGCCACAGGCATGCGCTTGCGTGACAAGGACAGCCCATAGCCGTTTTGGCCTTGGATGCCAGCACCCATCAGGTCCAGGCGCGTTTGGCGGCCGCCTTTAAGGTTGAGATAAACCTCCGCCAGCAATTCCGCATCCAGTAAAGCGCCGTGTTTGGTCCGTGCGCTGAGGTCAACTTCAAAACGTCGGCACAAGGCATCCAGGCTAGACGCTTGCCCAGGAAACGCGCGCTGCGCCATCTTCCAACTGTCGATTTTGCGCCGGTCTGAGATGGGCGCGCGGCCGATATTATCGAGCTCGGCATTGATGAATTTAAAGTCAAAGTCCGCGTTATGTGCGACCAACGGCTTGTCGCCCACAAACTCTAAGAACGCATCAGCCACTTGGGAAAAGGTGGGCTTGTCTGACAGGAACTCAGCCGATAGGCCGTGCACTTGATAAGCGCCCAGCGGCATGTCCCGCTCGGGATTGATGTAGGTGTGATAGGTGCGCCCGGTGGGAATGAGATTATCGAGCTCCACACAGCCAATCTCCACAACCCGGTGGCCTTCATCCACGCTCACCCCGGTTGTTTCGGTATCGAACACGATTTCCAGTTTTGGCATGTCATCTCCCAGTGAAAGCAAGGTGATCCTAGCAGCGTCGCTTGGATCGAAACAGTGAATTTCGTCCGCGCGAGTCCCTTCGCCGCATCCAATTGCGCTGCGGGGCGTAGAAAGGCCAAATACATGGAGCGATCTGATGAGCAAATCTGTTTTGATATCCGGCGCAAGCATCGCTGGACCCATCACTGCCTATTGGCTTGCCAAGGCCGGCTGGGACGTCACCCTTATTGAACGCGCGAAAGAATTACGTCTCGGCGGCCAGAACATTGATATCACCGACGCAGCGGTTGATATCGTGCGCATGATGGGCTTGGAAGAAGCGATCAAGGCCCGTCACACAGGTGAACGGGGCCTGCAATTCGTGGATGGCAACAACACGGCGAAAGCCTCTTTCCCCGTGAGCGCCAAAGGCTCGCTCACGCGCGAGATTGAAATTCTGCGCGGTGACCTGGCAGAGATTTTCATGAACGCGGCCGCACCTCTGATCAAAACCCGTTTTGGCATCACCATTGAAGCCCTCGATAGCCGCGAGGATGGCGTTGGCGTGACCTTTAGTGATGGATCCACACAAGACTTTGACCATGTGATTGCGGCAGACGGCATGCATTCAAGCACCCGGGGCATGATCCTACCTGGAGAAGACAGCGTCTCTTATCTAGGGTGCTGGTCTTCCTACTTCACCATCCCGCGCGAGGCGGACGACAATGATTGGTGGCGTTGGTACACTAGCCCCACCGGCGTGATCGCGTTTTTGCGGCCCGACAATCGCGGGACCATGCGCGCCAGCGTGAACTTCCTCAGTGACGCGGCTGACGCACCGCATATGACAGTGGAGGAAAAACGGGCACTGCTGCGCGATCGCCTAGACGGTGCGGGATGGGAAAGTCAGCGCTTTGCCAGCGCGCTGGCGGATGTAGATGACATTTATCTCGGCCCGCTGCATCAAATCAAAGCCAAGCGCTGGTCCAACGGCCGCTGCGCTGTGGTGGGCGATGCCGCCTATTGCCCCACGCCCTATACCGGGATGGGCACAACGCTGGCCGTCATCGGCTCTTATATTCTCGCCCAAGAGCTGGCGAGCCATGACGATTACAAGGAGGCTTTTAAGGCCTATGACGCGCGCTTCCGGCCGTTCGCTGAGAAATCACAAGAGTTGCCGCCTGGCGTTCCAAAGGCAGCTTATGCGCAATCACGCTTTAAGGCCGCCCTGGTGAATACAGGCGCTGGGATTGCGGCATCGCGCCCTATTCAAGCGCTTATTTCGCTGTTCAGCAGCGATAAGGCAAAGCCCAATGCGTTCACGCTGCCGGAGTATGCCGCTTAGAGCGTGCGAAGCGCAGCCTTAAGGGCACGCAAGGTCACGGCCTTTCCAAGCCCTGTGGGGATGACGGCGTCAGCACGGCGCCGTTTGTCCGCATCAGGCATTTGCGCGGCGCGAATGCCGGCGAGTTTTTCCGCGGTCATACCGGGCCTTGCCAGCGCCCTTTGAGCTTGCAGGAAAGCCGGCGCGCTGACCACGAAAACGGCGTCGCAGCGTTTCTCCCCACCCGTTTCAAAGAGAAGCGGAACATCAAGCACACAGGCCTTTCGGCGCGTGCGTCGTTGACGTTTCAACCACGCCACTTGGCGCGCGCGGACCATGGGGTGAAGAATGGCTTCGAGCGCGCGTTTCTTATCAGGCTGCGCAAAAACCTGGGCGCCGACGGCCATCCGGTCCAGACCAGCATCGCTTACAGCGCCGGGAAACAGGGCTTCCAAGTGCGGCAAGGCAGCGCCTTTTGGGCCGGTGAGCGCATGGACGGTGGCATCGGCATCAAAAACCGGCAGGCCGAGACGCGTGAGCATGGCAGCCGCCGTGGATTTGCCCATGGCGATGGAGCCCGTCAGGCCAATGACAATCATGTCTGGCCCAAAGCCTCTTTCAGGAGGCGCAGCTCGTCTCCTGTGTGCGGCGCTGGCTGGCCAAACCACTTTTCAAACCCCGGGCGGGCTTGGCCGATGAGCATGGGCAGGCCGTTTATGGTCTCCAGACCCGCTTGTTTCGCTGCTGAAAGGAAAGGCGTGAGCGCGGGTGTGTAGACGATGTCATAGCAAATGGGCGCTGCCGTACAGAGGCTGAAATCCAGCGCCAGCGGCGGCTGGCCGGCCATGCCAAGGGACGTGGTGTTGACAATCAAATCAGTCGCGCCAAGCGCGTGTTCACTTTCATCGAGCGCATGGGCGTGAAACGTGGTTTGCGGAAAACATTTTTGCATCTGCGCGCAAAGCGCGTCTGCGCGCGCGAGCGTTCGGTTGGCGATGAGGATGTGACTGACGCTATCCAGCCCAGCCAGCGCATAAACAACCGCTTTGGCAGCGCCCCCTGCCCCAATCACCAAAGCTTGTGCGCCGGCTTTGAGCGGCGGCAGCGCGGATAAAAAGCCATCTCCGTCCGTGCTATCACCGTGCAGGAGGCCGCCGTCCACCCACAAGGTGTTCACAGCGCCCATCTGCTCAGCGCGCGGCGTGCGCACATCAGCCAGCGAAAAGGCTGCTTCCTTATGCGGGACTGTCACGTTGAAACCGCGAAAGCCTGTTTTGAGAAGCATCGGCACAGCCGCCGCGAAATCATCCGGCGCGCAGCCTAAGGGGACATAGTGTGCCTTCAGGCCCAGATGCTGAAGCCAATGGCCATGCAGCAAGGGGCTGAGGGAGTGGGTGATCGGCCAACCAAGCACGCCGGCAAGCGGCACGGACATCTCCGTCATGGCAGCACCATGGCGCGCAGGCGCAGCTGCTGCAAGAGAGGCAGCAAAGGCAGTCCCAGGACAGTGAAGAAATCACCGTCAATCTTCTCAAACAGCTGCGCGCCAAGGCCTTCAAGCTGATAGGCGCCGACGCTGGATAAAACAGCGTCACCCGCACGCATTAAATAGGTTTCAATAGCGGCCTGGCTGAGCGGACGCATATACAGCTTGGCAACGGACACATGGCGCCATATCGCCTCTCCGCGCTGGGCCAGAACCAAGGCCGTCTGCAGCTCATGGCGCTTGCCAGACAAGGCCGCTAAATGCGCCGCGGCATGGTTCATATCCACCGGCTTATCAAAGAGGATGTCATTGCAGACGAGGATTTGGTCGCCGCCAAGCACCAACGCTTCGCTATCGCGCGCGGACACTTTAATGGCTTTGGCCTCCGCCAGCGCATCGGCCATATCCCTGGCATTGAGGCCTTCGGCTTTGAGAGAATTTTTCAGCTCATCCTCATCCAGCCGCGAGGGGCGCGCCTCAAACGCTATGCCAGCCTGTTTGAGCACGGCCGCCCGCGCTGGCGATGCGGAGGCAAGGACGAGCCGTGGGTGTGCATCAGCCATCATTATCCCCTTGGGTCTTTAAGGCAATGATGGCAGCAGCCGTTTCCTCAATGGAGCGGCGCGTCACGTCAATCACCGGCCAGCCATGTTTTGAGAAAAGCCGGCGCGCAAAGGTGATTTCGGCGCGCACGCTGTCTTGGTCGATATAGGAGGTGTCTTTCTCTTCCTTCAGCGCCAACAGCCGGTTTTTGCGGATTTGCACCAGCCGGTCCGGCGCTGTGGTCAGCCCGACGACCAGCGCCCGTGTGGGCGCAAACAAACGCTGGGGAATAGGCGTTTCAGGCACCAGCGGGATGTTCGTGGTCTTATAGCCGCGATTGGCCAAATACATGGATGTGGGCGTTTTGGATGTGCGCGACACGCCAGCAATCACGATATCGGCGTCATCCATATTCTCTGGCAGATGCCCATCATCATGGGCCAACGTGAACTGCATGGCCTCAATGCGCCGGAAATAGGCAGCGTTCATGGCATGCTGGCGCCCAGGGCGGCCGTGGGCTTTGAGGCCCAGAAAAGGCTGCAGCGCTTGGATCACAGGGTCAAGCACAGACACACTCACCAAACCAAGCTCGCGGCAACTGGCCTGCAAGACCTCTCGGATGGTTTCATTCACCAGCGTATAGAGCACCAAACCAGGCCGCTCGGCGATGTCTTGCATCACCCGCTCCATCTGCTTGGGCGAGCGGATCATGGGCCAGTAATGCTTAGCCACATCCACGCCATCGAACTGCGCCAAAGCGGCCTTGACAACAGATTCTAGTGTTTCTCCAGTGGCATCGGAGACGAGGTGCAGGTGAACGCGGTAGACCATGGCCCCTTTTCCCCTAAAAAAACGCCCTTGGGAAGAGCCTGTGCATAACTGCTAGGACGAATCTGAGGATCAGCGCACTTAGGTGTTGAAAGCGAAACACCCATGGCTTGGATGGGGAAAAAAGCGGCCGCAGCTGGCGGGTTTTAAGCCAGGTTATCCCCAGTGGCAATCAGATCCATTGTATGAAGAAATCCAAGAAGTCTTGGACGAATTGAACCAAGCTGGGCCTATCGGCGTCAATATGGCTTATCAAACCTCTGAAGCTTACAGATTTGCACAAACAGAGAAAGCGCTGGTACGAAACTTGATCAGCGGCATGCTTCTTGCAGGGTTATGTGCTTTGATCGTGCTGGTAGGAATTGATAACAAATTTCACCTACCCCCTTGATGTTTTTTGAATAGATTCTGTTTACTGGCAACATAATCGTTGCACTATTGGCATTCTATTGCATATTGGGAATAGTTTCGTGGGTATTAGGCATTGAAACCCTATTGGGTTGGGAATTGGGCAGTACCGAATCTGTTGCTGGTGTTATTCTTATCGGATTTAGCGTTGATTATGTGGTCCACCTTGCAGAATTCTACTGCCATTCCTCAAAGGGTGAAGACAGGGTGTCAAAAACGCAGGAAAGCCTTGCTGCCATTGGAATTTCTATTCTAGGTGGTAGTGTAACCACTCTCGGAGCTGGTTTCTTTCTTTTCTTTACTACAATCATTTTCTTTCAGAAATTTGCGATATTGCTCGTCACGACGATCTCAACAAGTTTCCTTTGGTCAAACTTCTTCTTCACATCAGCTTTATCTCTTGTTGGGCCCACTGGAAGCTTCGGGA
>JBCCDR010000038.1:0-12119 GCA_039030675.1 Pseudomonadota bacterium
ATTGAAAACACCAACCAATTTGCGCACGACGCATTGCCGAAAACCTCAGCTGAGGAATTCTCTCGGCAGGAGTTCGTCAAAAGCTTGAAGCTCCATCTCGCCAACAAAGTCTCCCTTGGCAACAAGGACGCCTTTGAGGTGCGCGCCAAAAAGCGCTTTGAGCAAGCAGAAGGCAAAGCGCCGGACACCTATCACGAGATCCGCAAGGCCATGGAACAAGAGCCGTATTTCAACTTCTGGAGCGCCATGCAGCGCAACAGCCAGGAAATGATGTGGAAATCTGTGCAGGTGCCTGTGGAGCGTCAACTCCCGGACCTGATTGAAACAGCCAAAACCAATGGCGATGCAAAGGGCAGCCTGCGCGTCAACCCTGATCTCGACATTCCGCGCTATCATAAGGCCGTGGACATTCACTGCATGCCCGGCGGCTATCACACAGAGTTTGCGAAAGATGATGTGGCCAATGGCGCCGTTTATGACCGGGCGGTTTACATCTACGCCATGGGCCGTATGGGTCCGCTTAATTCCGATATTGGCGACACCACCATCGCATATTTGAAAGAGAACTATCCTGACCTACAGCCTAAACGCATTTTGGATATGGGTTGCTCGGTGGGTCACTCCACCCTGCCCTATTGCGATGCCTATCCCGGCGCGGAAGTACATGGCATTGATGTAGGCGCGCCTGTTGTGCGCTATGCCCATGCGCGCGCTGAATCGCTTGGCAAAACCGTTCACTACAGCCAGCAAAATGCGGAAACCACGGATTTTGAAGACGGCTCCTTTGACCTGATCGTCAGCCACATCTTGGTGCATGAGACGTCAAACAAAGGCATCCGCAACATCATGAAAGAAGCCCACCGGCTTCTCGCGCCGGGCGGCGTCATCATCCATGCCGAAACACCGCCGTATCGCGACTTAGAGCCCTATGATGCCTTCATGCTCGACTGGGACACGCGCAACAACAATGAGCCCTTCTGGGGCGCCAGCCACGAAATTAAGGCTGCGGACATGGCTGAAGAAACTGGCTTTGATCCAGCCAAAGCCTTTGAAGGCTACCAGCCAAGCGCTTTTGAAGTGAACAAAGCTAAACGCGCAAACGTCTTCCAAGGCGGTGACTTTGGCGGCGGCGGCGCTTGGTGGGTCTGGGGCGTCCAGAAATAGACCCCAGGGCCCTTTATTCAGAGAGTATGAAGCTGGCAGCGCCGTGTTGCCAGCAAAGCACCAGCGGCAACCAAGCGGTTGCCTGAACAATGACGACGTTTTGAGAGAGCATGACAGTGAGCGAAAAAATTGAACTTCAAAAGAAAGCCCGCGGTCAGCGACCTGAGTATTTCGACGATCCGTCCATCGACAAGGTGCTGTCCATAACTCTGGCGCTGGCTGGGGAAGTCGCTGTTCTGCGCGACCGGCAGGACACCATTGAACGCCTACTCGAAGCGGGCGAGCCCATCACCCGCGCGGCGATCGATAGCTATCAGCCCGATGAAAGCGTGCGCAATGAACGCGATGCCTGGCGCGAGACATTTCTTGATGTGGTTCTAAGGCGCATTCACCAAGAGCGCGAAGAGCTCGAGCAGCAGTCAGAAGGCAACAAGACCTACGCTGAGGCTATCGATATCGTCGAAAAAGGCTAAAGCGCAATGACCATCACAAAGCGCTACGCCAACTGCCGTGATGGACAAATTCATCTGCGAGAAGCTGGCGATCCAAGCGCGCCGACGATTTGCTTTTTCCACCAAACGGCCTCGTCGGGGGTCATGTTTGAGAAGGTCATGGACCTGCTCGCCGGCACGTATCATTGCCTCTCCTTTGATACGCCAGGCTTTGGCCAGTCCTACCATCCCAGCGAAATCCCCAGCATGGCCTTTGTGGCCGAGCGGCTTTTAGAGGCCATTGACGATCTGGGCATCAAGCAGTTCCATGCCTGCGGCCACCATACTGGCGGCTGCGCGGCCGTGGAGATGCCGCATCTCGCACCCGGTAAACTCCTCTCGCTGACGCTCATTGGGCCGGTCTTGGTCAATGATGCAGAAAAGGCTGAGTATAAAAAGACGTTTGTACGCCCCTTCAGCGCTGAGGAAAGCGGCGCTTTTTTGCAAACCGCTTGGGACTATCTGCGCCTGATTGGCGCCGGCGCGAACGTAGACCTGCACTGCCGGGAAATGGCGGACCATTTGGTCGCGCGCGAGACGATGCCCATGGCCTTTACCGCCGTGTGGGACCAGGATGTGGAGGCTGTCTATAAAGCCGTGGACGTGCCGCTGCACATCATGTGCTCTAAAGACGATGTGCTCTGGCCTCTGTTTGAACGCGCTGGCCAGATGCGCCCTGACGCGCACCAGAGCATCGTTGGGGGATCAGACTTTCAGCCTGACCGAGACCCGCAAGGCGTTGCAAAAGAACTCACTGCATTTCTGGGCGCGCTGGCATAACAGCGCGGCGCTTGAGCAGCCGCGAAGCAACCGCAAGCAAGCCGGCGGCAGCAACACAGTAGGCACCTAAGAAGGTCAGCTGCTGCGGCAGGTCGATCCCGTTGTCTATCAGTGTACCGGTCAGGCCTGGACCTATGGCCGTTGCGACAACCATGGCCGAAACGATGATGGAGCGCACCTCGCCCAGATAGCGGGTCCCGTAAATCTCCGGCCAGAGCGCGCCGAACAGGGTTGAGGAGAAACCGTAGCTGACGCCCAGCAGCACCATCACCACAAACAGCCAAAATGGGCCGCCCATGCTGCCAGCGACAAAACAAGAGGCAGCCAAGGGCAAGAGGAAAAACGGCAAAATCGCCCGCGCGCTAAAGCGGTCAATAAGCGCGCCGCAGATGAGCGCACAGATAATGGTGGTCACAGCCATGACGCTCATGGAGGTCGCAAAAAGCTGCGGGGGCCAGCCACGCAAACTGGTCAGATAGTCTTGGTGGAAGAAAATCGTGGTGCCGATAAAGGCCGGCGCCAAGACACCTGTAATAAGGAGCCAAAAGACAGGATCAGCGAGCACGTCTTTGCGCCGCCAATGCCGCACGGTGTCTTCCTCGCCAGGCACGGCGGCCTCTTCATTTGACGTGCGGGGAAGGCGCGGTTTTGCATAGGCCCAAGCCGCAAGCGGCAACGCAATGACGATGAGAGCTGCAGCGCCGGCCAGCCAGCTTGCCTGAAATCCGTACGCCAAGGTGATGAGCGCAGCCAGCAGCGGCAAGCTCGCCTCCCCGCCTTGGTGCCCCAACACAACAAGGGACATCGCCCGCCCACGCTGCGCGCTAAACCAGCGTCCCGTCGCCGTCAGCGCCATATGGGTCATCATGCCTTGGCCGAACAGACGCAGCAGGTAAATGGCAAGGCCCAGAGTCCAGATGGACTGGGCCTGGGAGACTAAAACCATGGCGCCCGCAAGGATGGGGACGCACAGGAGAATGGCCAAGCGCTCACTGACCACATCCACCAGCCGGCCGACAGTCGGCAAGCTCAAAGCGCTGGCGAATGTCGCGGCCATGTAAAGCTGGCCAAAGTCGCCGTGGCTTAAATCAAGCTGCGCCTGCCAATCCGCCGCAGAGCCGGCAATGAAGAAGGTCTGCCCAAAGCTTGAAAAATAGGTGAGCAGGAACCCGCCGGCTATCCAGCGCCAATTGGTGATTAAAAAAGCAAACATAGCCCGCGCTTTATGGCCCGCGCGGCACTAGGTCAAGCCAGGCGCGCCGTGATGTGGCTGGATGAGGCACTCTAAAACGCAAACAGCCAGAGCAAAGCCCTGGCTGCCGTGCAATTCGCTCTAGGGCGCCTTAGAAATTCATACCCACACGGGCATACCACTCGCGGCCCCGGTTCGGCACCACGTTAAAGCTCGGTTGGTTCGCATTCCAAATCGCAGAGTGAATATAGTCTTTTTCAAAGATGTTGTTCACACCGAACAGGAAGTTGAATTTATCGTCCGCATCGGCCCATTGGATGGTGGTGTTGAAGATTGAGTAGCCAGGCTGCGCAATCTCTTCGACGTTGGACGCATCATTGAAAAATTTGGAGCGATAGGCCCAATCAACGCGCGGTGTGAGCGTGCCAGCATTGCCCATATCAATGGTTTTCTGGATGGCAGCGCTGACAACCCATTTGGAGACACGCTCAAACTCACTATCAGCTGTCACGCCAATCAGCGCCTGGGTTGGGAAGCCATCTTCTTCATATTGTGCGTCGGTATAGCCGATGCCGCCTTCTACGAACCAGCCATCAGGCAAGAACCACGCATGCTCGACTTCAAACCCAACAATGGTCGCACCCGATTCCAAGTTAAAATAGACCGGCGCCACTCCCGTTTGCGGGGTAAAGCCCTGCACTTGGATGTTGTCATACTTGTTGTAAAAACCGGCCACATTCAAACGCAGGAGGCCGTCAAACAAGACCGATTTCGCGCCGACTTCAAAGGAGTCCACAGTCTCCGGACCAACGTTGGGAATTTCCGGCTGAGGCGGGAACACCCGCTGAGTAAACCCGCCAGACTTGAAGCCTTGGGAGAAGGTGAAATAGCCGAGGATGTCATCGGTAAAGTCGTAGGCAATATTCGCGTAGACGTTTAGCTCACGTGCATTCTGCTCAGAAATGCGTGTATCAAAAATGGCTAATGGTCCATTTTGCGGGATGGCATCTGGGAATGGTGGCGGCGCTTCCCCACCCTCTCCGTCGCCCATCGGAGGCATAAAGACAGGGCATTCTTGGGCCGTTTGTGCGCCAGGGCAGAAATCAAAACCGCCCGCAAAACCTGGACCAACGAAAGATTCGAGAATGAACTGATAGGGCCCTGAGTCGAAGGTTTTATCATCCTTCGTCCACCGCAAACCTGCAGTGATAGAGAGCCGCTCGGTCACATCGAACGTGCCCTGCCCGAAAAAGGCGAGCGATTTGTTTTCAATAATCCCGCCAGAACGCACTTTCACAGGTGTGAAGGTCACGTCATTGAGGTTATCAACGTCTTCTTTGAAGTAGAAGCCGCCTACAATCCAGCTGAAGCGATCGTTGAAAGTTGTGCCTTGCAGCTGAATTTCCTGGCTGATTTGCTCTTGCTGGAAGTCGTCTTCCAGGTAAGCGATATTCAGCGGCGTCCCATCTTGATCGAGTGCAAACTGTGAATCGATGCTGCGATACGCCGTGATCGAGCGCACTGAAAAGCTGTCAAATTCATACTTAAGGTCTAAAGACAAGCCCCAAATAGTGGACTCCGAAAAGCTTGGATCCCCTGAGGCATTGTTAAAGTCACCAATGGTCTGTTCAAAATACTGCGACCCATAACAATTCGGCGCATTATTCGAGCTGGCAAAGTAGGGCGCAAACGCATCAGACATACAAACGCCTGGCGTGCCGCCTGGTCCATAAGCTTGCAAGAAGTTGTGCAGCACATTGAAATTATCAACTGGTGCGTTAAGCGGGTTGCCAAGCGGACCGATATTGATCTGGTGCAACTGGGTTTCACCAGTCACAAATGGCGGTGCAAACATCAATGACCCAGGGGCCAGCACGCCATCAAATCCCGTTGGTGCGCCGGTTAATGGATCAAAGGTGACCGGCGTTCCGCCATCAGCAAGCGCAAAAGGCGAGATGGGCGGAGCAGGCGGGGCAATCGGCAAACGATTGGGGTTCCAAGCAACGGAAGTATCGCGCGCGCCGCGGATCACATAAGGCGCGCCGTTCGACTTATCGCGTGTCGCATCAATGGAGAAATCTGCGGTGAATCGCTCGGTAGGCTCCCAACGCACTTGCAGGCGGCCTATCAAGGCATCCTTGTTGCCCAGGTCGGTATCATTGTCACCATTGCCGTTGATCCGCTCAACGTAGCCGTCACGATTTAAGAATGCGCCTGACAAGCGCACAAACAATTCGTCAGTCACTGGAACATTAACAGAGCCACGCAGTTCAATACGGTTGCTATCGCCGTACATCACAGAGGCGTTGCCGCCGAGCTCATCCGAAGGCTTCACAGTTTTAATGTCGATGGCGCCGCCAATGGTGTTCCGGCCAAACAGAGTGCCTTGCGGGCCGCGCAGCACGGAAAGCTGTTCAATGTCCACCAGGTCCATGATGCCGCCCACGGAGCGGGCGAGATAGACGCCGTCAACATAAAGACCAACACCAGGCTCAATGGAGCCGAGGAAGTCAAACTGGCCAACGCCGCGAATGTAAATGGCCGACACGTTGGTCCCGCCACCGAAACCCGGGTTGTTTTGGAAGGTGAGGTTTGGCGTGAAGTTGGCAATCTGGTCGGTTTGCACAATGCCGCGGGCATCAAGGCTCTTGGCGGAAAACGCGGAGATGGCGATGGGCACATCCTGCGCTGTCTCTGGCCGCTTGCGGGCCTCAACGATGATCTCTTCGGCAAAGACACTGTCTTGCGCGAAGGCTTGGCCTGTGGGCAGCGCCAGCAAGGCAGCCGCGCCTGACAAGCAAGCTGCTTTAAAGACACTGCGGTGTGAAAGTGATAAGGACATAGCGTTCCCCCTGAATGAACGGCAAATCGTCAACGATACATTCCAAAGTGCGAGGCCCTGTTCCCCAGCGTCTCAGCCGCACCCGAAATTAGTTCAAGTTTGAAGTATTTTTCTGGGCAGCGTCAAGCCCTGTTGACATGACTTTGCGTAATTTGAGTCTAAGAACCCACGCAAACACTTGTAAATCCAGGCTCGCGGCCACCGTTTCGCCCGATAAAATTCTGATTTGCAGGCGCTCTGTGGCACAAAATCCACAGGCGACTTGCAGGCGAAATGCTTTAAGCTTAAAGTATTGTCACGTTTTCGCTGGCCGCCTCTATTGAAGGAACGCACCTATGTCCGTGCCCACATCCCACAACGTCTCATTCGACTTCTCTGGCAAAACAGCCATTGTGACGGGGTCAACCGGCGGCATTGGCCAGGATATTGCGCGGGTTCTGCATGGTTATGGCGCCAACGTCGTCGTCTCCGGCCGCAGTGAAGCGGCAGGTCAAGCCATCGCAGACGACCTGGGCGAGCGCGCGATTTTCCAGAAATTGGATGTGACGCAGGATGACCAAATCGATGCCTGCATTGCCAAAACGCTGGACACCTTTGGCGGTATTGATTTCCACATCAACAACGCGTGTTTCTACCCAGACCCAGGCCTGGAGGCGACCCGTGAGGAATGGCTTAATTCCGTCAATGTCAATCTGATTTCCGGGGCTATCTTTGTGGGCAAGGTCGCGCCGCACATTAAGGCAGCCGGAGGCGGCGCCATCGTCAATCTGTCCTCAACCTCCGCAAAAGCGGGCCGCGCGGGCACATTGCTTTACCCCGCCTCAAAAGCAGCCATTTTGAATGTAACCAAGAATGAAGCCGTCAGTCTCGCCAAAGATAACATCCGCGTTTTGGCCGTGATACCAGCCTGGACGTGGTCCCCATCCATTGAGAAAGCAACCGGCGATATCGATACCGCTGACCGCATCGGCGCCACCTTCCATCCGCGTGGCCGCATCGGCCGCGGGGAAGAAGTCGCCCAGGCTGTTGCCTTCGCCTGCTCAAGCGGCGCGAGCTTTATGACCGGCACAGAAATTTTGGTGGATGGCGGCTACAGTGTCGTTGGCCCTGACCAAGGCAAGGACCCACGCATCTGGCTGAAAGAACTGGCCGAGAAAGGTTAGCGGGCTTTGCCAGCCTCTTCGCCTGGCTGGTCCAGTGTTTTAAAGAACTCTTTTAGAAAAGCCCGCGAGAGCTCTTTCTCGCCAGCAGCGGCAGTGGCCACGCCTAAGATGTCCGCTTCGCCATAGGTCACGTCGATATAGTATTCACCAATTTGTTCATCAGAGGCCACATCGCGTAAGCGCACATAGCCCATAATCTCCGCAGAATCTGCGAGCAGCAACGACAAGGCTGCGTTGGCTTCTTTATAGCCCAAGATCTCTATCTGCGCGCGCGTTTCCACGGGGACACCCACCTTCTCACGTGCATCAGCAATTTCAGTAAACTGCCGCGTCATTTCCTCAACAAGCGCGTCGCGCTCTAAACTCGGCTTTTCTTCAAGGGCTGGATCAAAAGCGACCTCTAAACCAGAGAAAGCCAGCGCCTGTCTTTGGCTTTGCGGTACGGCTTGCAAGACAGACACCGTGTCCAAGCATCCGGTCAGGCTTGCTGCCGCAACGGCCGCGAAAAAGACCTTGGATAAAGTGCCTGTCGTCATATGTCTCCCCTCTAAGGAACTATTGTTCAATCTCACGTTGCAGCTGAGCAAATAATTGGCGTGCTCCAAAAATCACGCTTACCCCGGATGAAATTGCGATAGGTTTTTTCTATGCTTCGATACATATCGATATGGCTTCTTGGCACTTTTGTGGTCACGGCATGTACGACCACGACGAGTGTCGATGTCCAAGTCCCCGAACCACCGTCCTTCTCTCCGCCTCAGCAGACGATATCGCACTCATATAGTCTGGCGATGAAAGATGACGGCGCGCTGGTGGTTCAAGCACAGATCATTGGGACAGTATGCCAGGGCGTCGTTGGGGACGCCGATTTTCGAAACCATTTCCGGCGTGTCGGTGAAGTGGCTTTAAGCGCCGTCTTTGTTGATGACGCGGCCAGCGCAAAGGACAGCAGCTACACGATCATCATCACGCCAACGGTAGGCCCCAGCCGCATCATGTTTCTCACACGGGGGGTGCTCACCTCGCAAACCCGCGCCGAAGTGACGCTAGGAGCTGACGTCTTAGTGATTGCGCCAACGGGAAAGCGACTTGCATTTGGAGTGCCCCCTGTCAAAGAGACGAAACTTACAGACGCAAGCGTTGAAGTCACATGCAATTCAGCAGCGGTCGTTCTGTATGACGCCATGAATGACGCCATGGGGAAGGTGTATCAGCAGATAAACGACAAAATTGCTGCTGAATTTGCACCCACGCAGCAATCATAAATGACAGCATCATGAGCTCGGGGCCGTGCCGCCGAGAGCCATTGCACGTGTGTTTCAGCGCGCTGCCGCCTCTACAAGCTGTGTCGGCGCGCCCGTTGCGGCATAAAGGTCGACATAGGCCGTGGCGAGCGCCGCTTCCACATCAACAAAGGCTTCGCGGCTCGCGATGAGAGAGCGCTGGGCATCGAGGATATCGATGAACGTCGCCAGGCCTTCCTTGTAGAGTGCATTGAGTTGTTCGAATGCGGCTTCACTGGCGGCGACGGCGGCGGCTAAATCATCCTGCCGCGCTTGCAGAGCGTCCACACTAACCAGTGCGAGCTCAACGTCTTGGATGCTGGAGAGAACAGCCAGCTCGTAAGACGCCACGGCTGCACGGGCATTCGCGCGGGCAGCGCGGACCTCAGCGCGGCGGCGGCCAGCATCGATGAGCGGCACATCAATGGTCGCGGAGATCAGCGCCGCAGCGCCGGAGAAGAAGGCAAAGCCGTTGTCGCCGCGGTTGGCCGTGAGCGAGCCGGGAATGCGCAGCGAGGGCAGCAAATCGGCCTGCTGAATGCCAATGGCTGCGCTGGCTGCCATCAGGTCCGCCTCTGCTGCCAAGACGTCAGGGCGTTTGCGCAGCAGGTCGGCAGGAACGCCAGACTGAGCAGCCATTTTGTATTGCGGGACTTGCGGCGTCTCCTTTGGGTCTCCAAAAGGCACCAAAGCCTCTTGCGGCGCTTTGCCCAGCAGCAAAGCAAGCGCGAAATGCGCCCGCGCCTCACCCACTTCGAGCAAGCCGCGCTGCGCCCTGGTGCGCGCGAGGTCAGAGGCCGCGCGCTCCACGTCCAATGCAGCTGCCAGGCCAGCACGGCGGCGTGCTTTGACGATATCGAGCGTTTGATTTTGCAGGTTGAGCGAGAAATCAAGCAGGGCAAGGCGCGCGCGGCTGCGCTGCAGCTCCACATAGTTGGCGGCGACGCCGGCTGCAATCAGCCGCCGTGCGTCCAAAACATCAAAGCCAGACCGCTCAGACAAGGCCCGTGCTTGTTCCAGAGAGCGGCGCAAGCGCCCATTGGTGTCCAGCGGCAACGCACCGCCAAAGCCAGCCTGGGCATTTTTGCCGTCAGGCCCATCAAATTCACCGCGGATTTGGCCTGTGACAGAGCCATCGACGGTGGGGAAAAAGTCTGATTTCGCGCTGGTGATGCCTTCGCGCGCAGCATCGAAGCGTGCTTGTGCAGCCGCAAGGCTTAAATTGGCGCTGAAGGCCTCTTCAATCAGCTGGCTGAGGGTTGGGTCCTGAAAGCCGCGCCACCAAAGGCGCTCGGCTTGGCCCAGATCCGCATCCGTTTGCGTGAGATAGGCATCGGGCAAGCCCAGATCTGGCCGCACATAGTCAGGGCCTGGCGCGCAGCCGGCGATGAGCGCGGTTATCCCGCCGGCGAGAACAACAGCGCGCAGCATTATTCAGCCGGCTCTTCTTGCAGCGCGCCCAATTCGCGGTCCACATCACCGGAAACGTCATCACGGGCGCGCGAGAAGCGGGCGATGCCGAGATAAATCACTGGCGCCAAAAACAACGTGAACAGGCCGGCCAAGCCAAGACCGCCAAAGATCACCCAGCCAATGGAAATGCGGGCCTCCGCCCCTGCCCCGCTGGCAAGCACCAAGGGAAGGGCGCCAATGACGGTTGAAATCAGCGTCATCATGATGGGGCGCAGCCGCACTTTAGCCGCCTCTTCCACCGCGGCGCGCACGCTGTAGCCTTGCCCGCGCAATTGGTCAGCAAACTCGACCAGCAAGATACCGTTTTTCGCCATAAGGCCAATGAGCATCACCAGGCCGATTTGGGAATAAATGTTGAGAGACACGCCGCTGATAAACAGCGCAAACACCGCCGCTGCTAAGCCAAACGGCACTGTGAGCAGGATAACGACAGCGCTGGATACACTCTCAAACTGGGCGACGAGCACCAAGAACACGATCACAAGCGCGAATCCATAGGTGAGCAGCAAATCATTGGATGTTTCTTCCAGCGTCGCAGCTTGCTGCATCAGCACGAGGCCCATGCCCGGCGCCAGGGTCTCTCGGCTCAGCGCCCTCACCTGCTCCACCGCCTCCGCAAGGCTCGTCTCGCCAGCCAAATCAGCTTCAACCTCAATCGCGCGGCGCTGCTCAACACGGTCGAGCTCTGCGGCAATGCCCTCTTCAACAATGCGCGCCATGCTGGACAAGGGCACCAGGTCCCCGCCTGCCGTACGCAAAAACAGATTTTGCAAGTCTTCAGGGCTGGTAATCGCCTGGCTCTTGGCTTCCAATATGATGGGAATGGCTTGGTCGAAGACGTTCAGGTCAATCAAATCTTCCCCGCCGACCATGGCCCGCAAGGTGAGTGATAGATCATCAAGAGATACGCCCAAATCAGCCGCGCGTCGGCGGTCCACTTGAATGGAGATTTGCGGCTGCGTCGGCTGGTAGGAAATCTGTGCGTTTTCAAAGGCGTTGCCGGGCTCATCCATGCGTTCAGCAAGATCGCGCGCCACATTGTAGAGCGCGTCATAGTCGCCGCCCGTGATGGCGAAACTGATGCCATTGCGGCTCCCGCCGCGGATGTTGAGGCTGTTTGGGCCAAAGGCGCTGGAGCGCACGCCCGGTATCTTCGCAAGCTGAGGCCGCAACTGGGCAATGATATCCTGCTCGCTCAGCGAGCGCTCTGACCAAGGCGCAAGCGTTGCTGTGAGCCAAATGCGGTTCGGGTCCCAGCGCCCGATCACATTGAAGGCGGCTAAAATATCGCCGCTCTCAACAAAAGGCTGCAGGATCTTCTCAATCTCATCGGCTTGGCGTTGCATATAGTCCAGCCCAACACCGTCTGGGCCCTCAGCATAGACAATCAACGTGCCGCGGTCTTCGCTTGGCACCAGTTCTTGGCGCAGGTCCGTATAGGTCAGTCCAGCCAGCACGGCCACGACTAGGGCCATAACGCCGACACCCCAAGGGTGATTGAGGATATGCGCCAAAGCGCGGCCATAGATGGCTGCAAAGCGCTGGCCCAAACCAACCAGCCAGCCAAACCGCGGCGCATCTGATGTGAGGGAAATCTGAGCGCCAGCAGCCGGCACGAGGGTGAGCGCCACAAAAGAGGAAATGATCACAGCGGCAGCCAGCACGAACCCAAATTCACGAAACAGCTTGCCTGCAGTGGATGGCAAAAAGCTGATGGGCACAAACACAGAA
>JBCCDR010000039.1:0-12037 GCA_039030675.1 Pseudomonadota bacterium
CATGGAGGCGTTGGGATACCCCAAGGACCATCCCGATTTGGTGACTGCTAAAGAGTCCATCAAAAAGCTGGTAACGCCCGGAGAAGGTGAGACCTTTTGCCAGCCTTGTGTGAGCCCTGTTTGGGACACATCGCTGACCGCGCATGCTCTCATGGAAGCGGGAGAAGGCCCAGCTGATACGCCTATCAAGGAAGCCTGTGATTGGCTGCTTGAGCGTGAAATTACGGATGTTAAAGGCGATTGGGCGATCAATGCGCCGGATCTAGAGCCCTCTGGTTGGGCCTTTCAATATCGCAACGATCATTATCCCGATGTCGATGACACAGCTGTCGTTGGCATGGCCATGCACCGCACCAATGACGGCTCTTATGACGAATGCGTCGAGCGCGCTGCCAAATGGGTGGAAGGCATGCAGTCGTCCAATGGCGGCTGGGGCGCTTTTGATATCGACAACAATGACGAGTATTTGAACGCAATCCCCTTTGCCGATCACGGCGCATTGCTAGACCCGCCGACGGCAGATGTGTCAGCACGCTGTATCTCCTTCCTCGCGCAGATCGGCCGCGGTTCCACCGACCCTGTCGTGGCCCGGGGTATTGAGTATCTCAAGTCAGAACAGGAAGAAGACGGCAGTTGGTTTGGCCGCTGGGGCACAAACTATGTGTACGGCACCTGGTCGGTCCTTTGCGCGCTCAATGCCGCGGGTGAGGACATGGATGCGCCTTATGTACGCCAGTCCGTAGAATGGCTCTATGGCTGCCAGAATGACGATGGCGGCTGGGGCGAAGATGGCGCCACATATGATGAACAGCGCAAAGGCGAGTGCAAATCTTCTACCGCCTCCCAAACCGCCTGGGCCATGCTTGGCCTGATGGCGGCCGGCGAGGGCGACGACCCCCGCGTTGAAAAAGCTGCTGAGTTCCTGGCCAACGCGCCGCGCCGCGAGGATGGCCGTTGGGAAGAGCCTTGGTTTACCGCCGTGGGTTTCCCCCGCGTGTTTTATCTGCGCTACCACGGCTATAGCGCCTTCTTCCCCATTTGGGCCCTGGCGCGGTATCGCAACTTGAAGAAGTCCAACGACAAAAAAGTCGCATGGGGTATGTAACCCCGCTTGGGGTCATCACCGGATTGCAAGTCGAAGCGCGCATTGCGCAGGATATTCCAGGCGCCCTGGTCATGTGTTTGGGCCCAGGGCCCATCAAGGCGCTCCAAGCAGCCGAGGCGCTTGCTGACCAAGGCGCACAGGCCCTTATGAGTTTTGGTATTGCCGGCGGGCTTGATCCGGCCCTTGCCGCGGGAGATCTTGTCGTGAGCCCACAGGCTTTGGGTGAGCCTCTGGGAGCGAAAGCAAGCACCGTCGCCACGGTGACCGATCCGGCTCTGACACCGGAGGACAAGGCAGCCTTGTTGCAGTCCTCGCAAGCAGCGGCGGTGGATATGGAAACCAGCGCTGTTCAGGACGCCGCATCAGCACGGGGACTGCCGTTCCTCTGCGTACGCGCCATTTGTGATGAGGCGGGCGATACGATACCAGAGATTGCCTTAAAGGGCGTCTCTCCCAACGGCGAAACACGGCCTGTGAGGGTGGCCGCTGGGCTCCTTACGCGGCCGCAGGATCTCGGTCATTTAATGACCCTCGGGCAACGCCAGAAAGCAGCGCTCGCCGCTTTGCGGCGAGCTGTAAAGGCCTTAGCCTATTCCCGTTCGAGCGAGATCAGCTCGTAGTGCGTGAGCATCGGCGCTTCGCAATGGCCTTTGATCATGATGAAATCATCGTCAGCGGTGACCCACACATCATAGGCGGGATGCTGGCCATCCATGCCGGCTGAGCCGTCATCCACAAAGCGAAAATGGTGGCAATGGAAGGTGCCCGCTGGCACGGTCACGTCTTCTTCGCCCACATATTCTGCCCAGATGTTCACCTCAGCAATCAGGGGCGCAGTGGCACCGCGATGGTCGGGGGAGGGCAGGTAGACATGGATTTGGCGCCTATGCGGGCCTTTTGAGCGGTCCATCTTTTTCATCAAATAGCCATCGGCCACAACGGGGTGCGTGCCAAACCCGTCCAGCGGTGTATCGATAGCCTTGCGTTGGCTGACGCGCCCTAAGCTTGGCGAATAGGTTTCACACTCCACATAATCCGGCGTGAAGTTAAACCAGCCTGAACCAAGGAACTCATCGTCGAGGCTCAGCCGGACGAAGCAATCCATCGGGCTGCCGCTCTCATCAAGGGAATAGGTGATGTCCCGCAAGACCGTCGGGCTTGGCTCTTCGATTTCGCACATCGCGCGCAGGGTTGTTTTGCCATCGCTATGGTGCGTGAAATGAAAATGCTCAATGCCGCGGCGCTGGTCCATGCGTTCGGGTTTTTTAGACGTGTAGAGCATCGTGCCGCGGATGTTGCGGTGTTTCATAGCCATGGCGGCCTCCTGTATTTGTCCGGACAAATATAGCGCCTATGACCTGAAAGAACAGAGGCGTTTGCACACCTGCCCAAACAAAAACGGCGCCCCGGAGAGCGCCGCTTTCAGACTGCGTGAAACAGATCGTTAGAAGTTAAAGCGGCCCTGGACCCCATAGTAGCGCCGCGCACCTGGTGAGGTGAAGGAGCCACCAAATTCAGGCGCTGGGATCACCTCGTCCAGATACTCTTTGTTGGTGACGTTCTCAGCAAACGCGATCAGCGACCAGTTCTCACCTTGCACACCGGCACGCAGGTTGAGCACGCCAAAGGCATCGCGCTGTGAGTTTGTATAATTCGCCACGCCAAACAAGGACGGACGGTCCCCTTCTTGTGCCGTATGGAACCAGGTCGGGCCGACATAGTTATAGTCGAGCCGGAAGGTTGCATCGAGCGCATAATTGATTGGCTGCGTGACGTCAAAGCCAGCGTTCAGGGTGTATTGCGGCGTATAGGGCGACTCTCCACCAACCGTACCCGGACGTGCGCTGTTTTCTTTGATTTCGCTATCATTGTAGTTGGCGCTAGCAAAAACGTTCACGCCGTCCATGACGCGTACGTTCACAGAGCCTTCAATACCGAGCACTTCAACTTCATCAATGTTGGAGACAACACGCAGAATGCCGAACGGCCCTGCAAAGAATTCGAAGAACTGCATGTCATCAATCTTGGTATAGTAACCCGCGATCTCAAACTGCATCCTGTTGTCAAACAATGTGCCTTTCGCGCCCAATTCAAAGGCACTGGACGTTTCCTTGCGGAAGTTGTCGTTAATGCTCAGGCCTGCGTTCAGCACATCATTGAAGATGGTTTCAATGGTTGCCTCAGAGCCGGAGTTGTTAAAGCCGCCGGACTTGAAGCCGACGCCCCAGCTGGCGAAGACGTTGAGGTTATCAAGCGGCGCCCATGCTAAGCTGATGCGGGGCTGCAGTTCAGCGAAGGTTTCTTCCTGATCGGGGATCATGCCATTGGCCTGCAGACCAATGTTCAGCGGAATGGGATTGCCCATCAAATCTGGGAACGGTGCAATCACATCTGCCGGCACATTGTTCGAGACCTTCCGGTTTTCACTGTCCCAGCGCAGAGCTGCTGACAGCGTCAGATCTTCGCGCAGTTCGTATTCCGCTGAGCCAAAGATCGCGAAGACGTTCGTTTTAAACGTATCGTCGGAGAGCTGCTGCGTTGGATTGGCAGAGAACTGGTTATTAAAGAGATTGGGAACAACGCCGCGTCCGCGGTCATAGCCCACTGCAACACCCACGCGCCGATCAATATTCAAATAATAGGCGCCCACAGACCATTGGAGGGGGGCTTCTGTGTTGGATGCGAGGCGAAGCTCAAAGGAGATGTCTTCCTGATCGCGCACTTGGTACTGCGTGCCATCACAAGTCAGCGGGCTGAAGGCACCCACAACGCTGGTGCCAGGGTCTCCCGTTAAGAACAGCGGTGCTGGCAGTTGGAAGCCCGAAGCAGTGATGTCAGCTGTGGACTGAATACACTCTGGCGATGAGTTAAAGAAGCCAAAGGCGGCAACCGCGCCGTCAGCAATCAAGTCCTGCTTAACACTGGAGTAGAGGCCCCATGCTGTGAGGTCAAAGCCATCAAACTCCCAATCTAACTTGGCAGAGAACTCGACAGTTTGTTGGTTTCCATCGGAAGGAACGTTTGCATTGTAGACAAACTCTTGGTCGTTCACATCCAGGTTAAACGCTGGCTGCATGAAGGCCGCTGCCAGGCCAGGCACTTGGAAAGCCACGTTGTAGTTAATCGAACCCGCTGAGATATCTGCATAGCGGACCTTTAAGTCCAAAGCCGCTTCGTCTGTCAGTTGAGACATCACGCGGCTTTGGATGGTGTAGCCTTCGTACTGGTCAACGGTTGCGCCATTGGCGGAGGCGACAGGGCCTGTGTTGCGGAAAAAGCCGTCGGTTTTGCGATAGTCAGCGGAGACGAGGATACCCGTGCTATCGTTGATGGGGCCGGCGGCGGTGACAGCGCCGGTCACGGTGTCATTGTTGCCGTAGCTGGCCTCGCCAAAGAACTCCCATTCTTCGCCCGGCTTGCGGGTGGACATGACGATGGCGCCGGCGGCAGCGTTACGGCCGTAATAAGCGCCTTGCGGGCCTTTCAGGATCTCAATCTGCGTGAGATTGTTTTGGACCTGGTTGAGCACGGCTGTGTTGGTCTTCAGGATCCCATCGACAACCAAGGCAACAGAGCTTTCCCCGTCGCGCGCACCGTTGATGCCCCGGATGTTGATTTGTGTATCGCCCACCTCGGCCGTGTTGGTGACGATGGTGACGCCTGGGATCAGCTCAATGACGTCTTCCGCCGTCGTCGCGTTGACCTTTTGCAGTGTGGCTTGGGTGACAACGGCAACCGTTGCAGGCACGTCCTGCAGCGATTCTTCCGACCGGCGCGCGGTGATGACGATGTTTTCAAAGCCACTTTCCTGCGCGTGGGCCTGCGGTGTTTGCAATGTGGCGGCAACGGCCAGGGCCGAGATGCCCGATAAAGCGTGCCTTGCAGTGGTTTTTGTCATGCTTTTTCTCCCTGGAAGTGCAATTTTTTGTGCAGCGCATCAAACGCTTGGCGCACTACCTAGCGTTCCAAAGCGTCTTGGCTAGCCTGTCTGCTCTGACAGGGCGTGTTTTTGGCAGCTTTTTCAGGGCGTTGTTGCAGCAATGCACCAACGCTGCAGACATTCCTCTCTTGCAGGCGGCGCTAGTGAATGCCGTGCATGCGCTTCTTCAGCATTGGCGAGAGCACCAAAAGCACCCCGCCGCAGGCCACGGACACCCAGCCAATCTGGCTGTATACGTCCGCATAGCCAGCCTTTGCAGCGGCAAGATTGGTGATTTGCCCGCCAATGGTCTCCGCGCCCGTGGCCGCAGCGATTTGGCCGGAGAGAAACCCTGCAAGTGCCTGGGCCAGCATCCAGCCGCCCATCATGGCGCCCACCACATGCCCGACAGAAAGCTTGGTGATCATAGACAGGCCAACGGGGCTCAAGCAAAGCTCGCCTGTGGTGTGCAGGAGATAAATCAGAACAACCCAAATAAGCGCAACTTTCACGCCCGCGCCTCCGGCTTCAATGCCAAGCACCAGCACCAGAAATCCAAGGCCCACCTGCACCAAAGCAAAGCCAAATTTCGCTGGTGTCGATGGCTCCCAGCCGCGCCTCGATAGCCACACCCAGCCGATAGCGAACAGGGGCGCTAACGTAAAAATGAAGAACGCATTGAGGGACAGAAAGAGCGATGCGGGGACTTCATTGCCGAAAATGGTGCGATCAACGGCGTCGCGCGTGAAGAGGTTTAAGGAGGAGCCGGTTTGCTCAAACAGCGCCCAGAACGGCAATTGGCATAACGTTAGGAAAAGCGCGACGAGCATACGGTCACGCTCGTCTTTGGTGCATTTGGTGATGGAGTACCACATCATGAAGCCAAAGAAGGCTGCGACAGACCCATATTGCACAAATTCAACGACCTGTCGGAACTGCATGAGGACAAAGGCCCCAGCAACAACCAGCAGGGACGAAACGTACAGCGTCCATTCCGTATTGAGGAACAGAAACCCTTTGGCTTTGAGGGCCGAGGCATTGGGCGGGTCCGCGCGTCCCTCCAGCCACGGCTGTCCCAGGAGGAAGACGATCAGGCCAGCGATCATCCCCAGGCCTGCAAGTCCAAAGCCATAGGCCCAGCCATAGACCTCGCCCAGATACCCGCAGGCGATGACCGCTAAAAATGAGCCGAGGTTGATGCCCATGTAAAAGATGGTGAACCCAGCGTCGCGGCGGCTGTCTCCAGGCTCATACAGGGCGCCGACAATGGTTGAGATGTTGGCCTTTAAAAAGCCGACGCCTGCGATGATGAGGGCAAGGGAAAGGTAGAACAGGGATAAGATTGTTTGATCTGTCTCTACACGCCGCTCGAGCATGCCCGGTTTGAGCAGCGCGGGTATGCCATTGATGTCAGTGTCGACAGCGAAGCCATCGTCGCTCGGCGTAAGCTTGGCGCGTTCCTCACCCACCTTAAGATAAGACACGCGGCTATCGGCGCGGCCTTCGTTGATGACTTCATACTCGGTGCCATTGATGGTGAGAAATTCTTTTGAGCCTTCGCCTTCCAGCGCCATGCCCATATGGCCAAGCACCAGCAAAACGGCGCCTAAAGTGACGGCCTTTCTGCTGCCTAAATAGCGGTCTGCAACATAGCCGCCAATGACGGGCGTGATGTAAACGAGGGAAATGTACGTGCCATAGATGAGCGAGGCTTGGGATTGTTCAAAGAGGAAATGCTGGGTGAGATAAAAGATCAGCAGGGCGCGCATCCCATAGTAGGAAAAGCGCTCCCACATCTCGGTGAAAAAGCAGATGACCAAGCCGCGCGGGTGCCCGAAGATGGTGTTTTGGATGGGCTTTCCCTGCGCTACTGATGCATCCATATGACGTGCTATTCCTTTAAAAAAGTGGCCTGCGACCCAAAAGACGCTAAGTACTTAGATACGCAGCAAAGCGAGCTTAGCGGTTGATTCGCCCGATGGAAGCGAAAAAACCTGTTGCAATGCTGCATCGCAAGGAAAAAACCGCGCTATCCAGGCCGACCGCCTAAACATGGTTAACCCATTGTTAATGCGGTATTAAGTGTGTTGGTTGCATAGACCTGTCAGAATTTGTCACGAGGACGCGCCATTCATAACCCGCGCGATAGTGTTATAGTCTCTTTGTCGAATAGAGTGTTGAGGGTCCGAAAGATGCGCAAGGTGCATCAATGTTTCTTGGCCTGTGCGGCCGCCATGTCTGTGAGTTTGCCCGTCGCGGCAAATGCCGATGATGGTGTGCTTGCAGCAGCACCCAAGCTTGGCGCTGGCCTTTTTGGGTCTGTGGAGCGCTGGGTTGGTGAGGCGAAGAGCGAACTTCCCACAGAACGTTTTTCCCGCCTGAGCGAAACGCCTGAGGTCATGGACGCGACCAGCGCGCGCAAATGGGACATTGTGGTCACGCTGCTGAAAAGCCAAAGCCGGCTGAACCAGCTGCGCCTGGTCCAGCAGTTTGTGAACTCTCAAACCTATAAGCCAGATGATGCTTTGTGGGGCAGTGCTGACTACTGGTCATCGTCGGCTGAGTTTTTGAAGCATGGCGGTGATTGTGAGGATTTCGCGCTCACTAAGTACCGTGCCTTGATAGATGCTGGGTTCCCAGCCTCTGAGCTGCGCTTGGTGTTGGTGGAAGAAAGCTTCACCGGCGAGCAGCACGCCGTGCTTGCAGCCAATTATAATGGCCGCCGCATTATCTTGGATAATCGCCGCGATGAGATTGAAGACCATGAGCTGGTCAGCAATTACAGGCCGCTGTATTCCATGAACGCGCAAGGCCTTTGGCAGCACCATGACCAGGCCCGGCCGATGCCGCAAATCGCGGTCGCGACCAAGCGGCAATAACGCCTTCGTCTCCTGTTAAAACTGGCCTATCAGACCGACCGTAATCGTTAGCGGCTGGCCGCGTGTGATGAGGCCGTCTGCGGTTTGTCCAGCCTCAATGCGCGTGTCGGTCAGGTTGATGGCATCCAGGTGAAAGGATACCGCGTCGCTGGTTTGCCATCTTAGCCGCACGTCCACGGCGGCAAAGCTATCCAGCGCGCGTGCATTCAAGTCATCCTCAAATTGCCTGCTCTGCGCGCGCACCACAGCGGACGTTGTCAGTCCGTCAACCGGCGTCTGCCAGCGCAGGTCCAGGCTGCCTTGGTGGCGCGGCACCTGGGCAAAGCGCTTGCCTTCTAAGGCTGGGTTTGCCGCCGAACGGCTAATCTCAGCGTCACTAAAGGCATATGTAACGCTCAGGTTAAACGTTTGCGCGATGGCCGCGCCTGCGCTGAGTTCAGCGCCCTTTACTTTTGCGCGGTCTATATTGCCGCGCTGTCGGCAGCTGCCATTGCCGGGAACAAATCCGCACGGCGCGATAAAGCCGCCTGGGGTGCCGGCGACTGTGAGGTTGCCAACAGCATCGCGCAGCCAGTTCTGGAACAGGGTGAGCGCGATATATTGGCCGGTGATGGGCTCATAGCGCGCACTGACATCAAAGCCGCGCAGTGTTTCGATGTCTAAGTCGGGATTGGCTTCCGTGATGTCATTGCCAACGCGGAAGGGCCTGAAGTATTCATTCAAGCTTGGTTGCCGGCTGCCAGTGTAGCCGCGCGCTTTGAGCACCCATGCCGGCGCCGGCTGGTAGCGCACACCCGCTGAGCCGCCTAGGATGGTATCGCTGCGATTTTCAAAGGCATCATCGCGCACCAGACCGCCGGTCTCGAGATTTTCCTCAAGGCGTTGCCCGCCGCGCAAGCGCAGCACGTCAAGGCGTATACCGCCATCGACGGTGAGTTTTGCGCTCAGCGCGCTCTCATGGTGCACGCCAATACCAAAGTTGGACTGTCGGCCCCCAGCAGTCCGCAGCCGTGTGAAGCCAGCGCCCAAATTACGAAAGCGCTCATTGGTTTCCCCGCGCCGCCAGTCGGCTTGCAAAAACAGGTTGGATTGGTGCTTGTCTGACCAGCGATTGGCGACGTTAATGCGCGAGCCAAAGGCATAGCTTGGCACGCTGAACTGGTCGAGCACTGGCCGCGTTGTCTCTCGGGCGGCGTCTGTCGCCGTGAACAGACTGGCAAAGCGGCGCACCTGGCCATAGGCAGACGCGTCGACCGTGAGCTGCTCTGTCGTCTTGACTAGCCGCAAAGACCCATCAAAGCCTTGGGTGTCGTTCTCGGCGCCGTCCAGTCCATTGTCCCGCGCTTCAGAAAAGCCGCGCAGCAAGAGGCCGCCGCGCCATGTGTCGCTTACATCTGTGGCCACTTTGATGCCGCCGGAGAAGTTATGCGAGGCGGCCTGTACATCAGCAGGGCCGCGCTGGCTTGCGATGATGGGGATATAGCCTTCGCGCAGCCCGCCGCCGGCAAAGGCGATGATGTCGAGCGGCCCTGATGCGCCAGCGTAAACTACGCTCGCGTCCCCGCCTTCCAGTGAGTTGCCGCTCATGCGCAGGCGCAGGCCTTCGGCTGCCTCGCTCGTCTCAATGGCGATAAGGCCGGAAAGAGCGCCAGGCCCGGCTGCCACAGGGCGGCTTCCTGGCAAGAGTGCGGCCGCGCTGATGGTATCCGGCAAGATGGAGGCCCAACTCACCCAGTTGCCAAAGGGGTCGTTGAGCGGCGCGCCATCCAGCAACACGCTGGCCCGGCCGGCGCCGTTCGGCCCTATGCCGCGCAGGCTCGCACCTTGGATGGTTGGGTTCGCCGTGAGGGAGGGGATGCGCCGAAACAGGCTGAAGCCACTCTTGGCTGCGAGCAGGTCATCAAGCCGGTCGTAGGGAAGGGCAGTGATGTCGCTCACATCCAGCAATGTGGCTGTCCCGCTCGCGCTGCTTGCCACTGCGGGCGCGGCTTTGCCGACAATGGAGATGGTCTCTCCGCCAGTTTGGGCGTTTGCTGTGCTGGTAAGACACGCCAGAAAGACCGGCGTTAGCCACGAACGTCTAAAACTACTCAAATATATCACCAGGCGCTGGGTGTTGAATTCAGAAGAGGGAGGCACATGTGCTTTATTACGATGTTCTGTCAACTGCCCTTGTTAAAAGGCCGCAGCACGTTGGCTTATTGGAGATATCTTGCCTGATGAATGACCTTTCGCCCCCGCAGTTTAACGACCGCTCCACCACTTTGAACCTGCTGAAGACCCGGCGCTCGGGCAAATCCAAGACCATGAGCGCGCCTGGGCCAAATGCAGAAGAGGTTGAGGCCTTGATTAGCATCGGACTGCGCGTCCCAGACCATGGCAAGATTGCCCCCTGGCGATTTGTGGTTATCGAAGGCGACGACCAAAGCCGTTTTTCAGCCGCGCTCACAGCGCTTTACAAAGCTGAAAAGCCAGATGCGCCTGCTCTGGAACTCAAGGCGATCGAGGATTTTCCGCTGGCTGCGCCCACGCTGATCGCGGTGCTCTCGCGCGTCAATCATGAACGCACCATTCCAGCATGGGAGCAGGAGCTCTCTGCTGGCGCGGCCTGTCAAAACATGCTGATTGCCGCCCATGCGATGGGGTATCACGGTCAATGGCTCACAGGCTGGTCCGCTTATGCCGATGGCGTCACAGCTCTGCTTGGCGGCGAGCCGAGTGACAAGGTGGCCGGCTACCTGTTTTTCGGCACGGTCCAAGAGGCCTTGAAGGAGCGGCCGCGTCCTGAAGCGAACGAGGTCTCCTGGCGGTTACCCTAAGCTGCGCCAAACCACGTCAGCGCCGCACTGCAATAGCCGGGGCGCGGCTCGCCTTGAAAATGAAAGCCCACATGACCGCCGCGCGGGACGATGAGCATCTGTGCTTTGTCGCCCGGTTTAGGCCTGAACGGCGCGTAGCTCTCGCAAGGAATCCAAGGGTCATCAGCGGCGTGGAGCACCAATGTCGGGATGGATATGGACGGCAAATGCGGGCCGGCGCTGGCAAACGCATAGTAGCGCTCAGCGTCGCCGAAACCGTGATAGGGGCCGGTGACGCGGTCATCAAAATCATAAACGCTGCGTGATTGCCGGGCTTGGTCTTTCCAGTGCGCGTCCATACCCGTTTTCAGCACTGCATTTTGCAGATCACGCAGCAAGTGGCGGGCATAGACGGCGTTGCGCGGGGCGAGGATCCTGTCGGACGCTGCTTTCATATCAAGGGGCGCGCAAATGGTCATGGCGGCTTTGATAGAAATGTCTGCCAAGCCCCCATCTCCAAGCGCCCGTGCCAGCAGATTGCCGCCTAAGGATATGCCGATGGGGAGCCATGTGCGCTGGCCCAGGGCCGCATCCAGGCCAGACAGGATGGCGGCTAGGTCCTCGCTTTTGCCGGCATGGGCAATGCCGCTGGAAAGCGCATACACCATCGGTGCGGCCCGCAAGTTAAGGCGGACGACCGGGTATCCGGCCTCTAAGAACGCCCGCGTCAGATAGGCAATGCCTGTCCCTGAAGCATCACCGCCCAGCCCGTGGATAAGGGCGACAGTCTCATCTGTGGCATCGGCAGCTGGCGAAGGCTCATGAACGAAACAGAGGGTTGTGTCAGGGCCTTCCCCAAAACCGACTGTGATGGTCTTGGCTGGCCATGGGCCGAGATCGACGTTTGGCCTTAAAAGCGTATTGCGCAGCGTCTGGAGGTCAGCGCCCACCCATGGCAAGCGCTGTTTCTTCTGTGCAAAATCCTTCGCTATGGAGGCTATTGCATCGCTGTGACGCGTCATTCTGCCGGCGTTTGCAATCCTGATGGCTGCGCTGAGCCGAACCAACGGCGAAGGCGGCGCAGAATGCCATGTTTAACCTGCCATCCCAGACTGTAGAGGCAAGGCACCAAAACGAGCGTGACGCCCGTTGCAAACAGAACGCCAAAGGCCAGGGAGACGACCATCGGGATCAGCATTTTGGCTTGCACGCTGGTCTCCATCATCAAAGGCACCAAGCCAATGAAGGTGGTGAGCGAGGTTAGAATAATGGCGCGGAAGCGGTCGCAGGCTGCTTGAACGATGGCCTGCGACACCCGCATGCCTTCTTTGCGCAG
>JBCCDR010000040.1:0-12025 GCA_039030675.1 Pseudomonadota bacterium
CCTTGGTGATGGGGTCAAACGTGCCAGGATAGACACCGCGCCGCATCCGCTGCTCCCTTTTCTGCCGCCGCTCTGCGCTGAGCTTTGCGTTAAGGGCAGTATACCGTCCAGCGCAAAGGAGCACAAATCGAAACACTTTGCCTCAGATGCGATGCGGTCTACCTGCGTTGCAAGACTGTCTTTGGAAAGGCCGCCCCTATGCGCATTCTTCTCTCCCTGATCGCCGTCCTGATGGTGTCAGCGCTCCCAAACCAAGCAGCAGCGCATTGTCAAATTCCGTGCGGGATTTACGATGACGCGCGCGTCTTTTCAGAGCTGAAACAGCATGCCCAAACCATTGCGCGCTCTAACAAGGGCCTTGCTGAGGCGAAGACCATGCACGACGCAGCGCGCTGGACGATCAACAAGGAAGAGCATGCGCAGAAAATTCAAGACACAGCGCAAAGCTACTTTCTTGCCCAGCGCGTGAAGCCCAAGGCCAAAGATGCCAAAGGCTATGAGGATTATGTCACCTCAACCACTCAGCTGCACGCCATCATCGTTGCGTCCATGAAAGCCAAACAATCGACGTCTGAGAGCGCGGTCACCACCCTGTCAGCCGCCATAGCAGCCTATGAAGAACACTATTGGGGCATGCACGGCCACGATCACAAAGGCGCGAAGAAGTAGCGCTTAAGGCTGCGCGGGCACAAAGCTAACAATCACAATTTCCGGCGGCGCCAGAAACCGCGCGGGCACGCCGCCGACACCAACGCCAGAAGACACATAGAGCTGGCGGGGGCCATCAGCCGTAAGGCCGCAGACCAAATCCTTACTGCGAATGGGCGCGGCGGCACGCTGAATAAACGGCAGCGCAATCTGCCCGCAATGGGTATGGCCGGCAAAGGTGATGGGGACACTGGCAGGAATGCGCGGCCAGATATCAGGGCTGTGAGACAACATCACCACCGGTGCGCTCTGATCAGTGCGCCCAAGCACCGCCTCTGGGTCACTTGGCCGGGGCGCGCTAACATCGTCCAGCCCAGCAATCCAAAGCGCAGCGCCTGTTTCCGGATGCGTCGCTAAGATGGCGTCATCCACCAAAGGCTGGATGTGCGTCTGTGTCAGTAATGTGAGTACTTCCAAACCATTCCACCACCAATCATGGTTGCCTAAAATTGCATAGCTGCCCATGGGGGCATCAATCGATGCCATGGCGGCAATCGTCTCCTCGGTGTCCATGAAGGAGGGGTCAGGCAGGGAATAGCGCTCGATATACCCCATCTTGTAGGCATAATCGCCAAGCCAGAGAACGATGTCGGGCTTCTCCGCAGCGCCGCGCAAAGACCGCTTCCAGACGCTCCTGCGACCAGTGCAAACGATTGGGCTGGGGGTCTGCAATCACCAGCGCTTTGACGGGATGAGACAGGCCGGCCAAAGGGATCTCAAGGTGGGTGACCTGAACGCTGCGCGGCTCAATCCACGTGGCATAGATCAGCAGTGGAAAGCCAATCGCGGCGAAGGCGAACGCCAACCACCGCGATAGCAAGCTTGCAACCCAGACATAAAGACCGGCAATCGCATAGGCTGCGATGAACAGGTAGAGCATGTCTGAGGACTTAGGGCTGGCCTAGCCGAACTTACAGACGCAGATTTTATTGCCGTCCAAATCGCGAAAATAGGCGCCGTAAAAAGTGGGCACACGTTCGCCCGGCGCGCCTTCATCGGTGGCGCCGAGCTCAAGCGCTTTGGCATAAGCCTTGTCTACCGCCTCTGTGCTCGGCGCCGCGAGGGCCGGCATAACGCCGTTGCCGCAGCTGGCCGTTTCTTCATCAAAAGGCTGGCCCACGCCAAACAGGCCGCCTTCGCCATTGGAATAGAACTGCAGCCGGTCATTATTGAATGCACGCTGGCCGCCAAGCTCCGCCGCGATGGCGTCATAAAACGCCAAGGCTTCTTCTTTTTTGTTGGTACCAATGGTCACGTAAGCAAGCATGGAAAACTCCTTCTTTTCGCGTTGCAGAGGATCGCGCCTTATTGCGCTTTGCGGGTCCATTTAGGATCGGGGACAAATGCATCTGAGATGAGGACAGTCACCTCGCCATTTCCCTCTCGCAAGGGGATCGCGGCTTGATAGGTGTCTGACATGTAATAGCCGCGCGCGGCCTCAACACTGGGGAACTCAAACACACGTACAGACGGCTGGAAAGGTCCGCCTTCGAGCACCTCGTTTTTCCCCTCAGGCGTTGCAAACAAAAGGCGCCCTTTAAATTTGAGCAAAAGCGGCACCGCCACCTTCGCATAATCGCGCATTCCGGCCGGGTCCACATTCTGCGTTAAGACAATCATGTAGCCCGGCTTGCTGGGCGGGCTTTGAGCATTCGCATGTGAGAAAGACAGTATGCAAAGAAGGGCAATCGCTAAATTGCGTAGAACCAAAAATTTCAACACCGTGTTGCCCTCCTCTCCTACCTTTGTAACGCAGACCACGGCGCCGCACTGGGGCCATAAGGGCGCGGGGTGTTTGTGGTACCGCCAGGCTCGCCCTGCTGGCCAGGGGGTTCTTGGCCGGGGACCTGCTCTGAAACCAAGGAACAACGATATTGCACGGGCCCTTGGGTGAAAGGGTTCACCGTCATGAGAAGGTCCTGGCCGACAGCGCTGAACCGTACGCGAAAGCGCGCCAGCGTTGTCAGGTCCGTAAAGTCAGCGAAATCGTCATAGCCGGTAAAGCTGTAGCGGGCGTTCGGTGTTGTCAGCTCGCCGCCATACATCACCGATGTGTCACCAGCACCTATGATGCCCACAATGCCGCCAAGCGGGCCTTTCACCAGACCGGCCTTTCCCAACACAATGAGTTCAGCACGTAAGCGGCCTTCCTGGCCCTCAATATCACAGCGATACTCGACCTCAACGCGTGTGTCTTGTTGGGCGGCTGCGGGATGAGCCAAGGCAGATACAAATAGGGCCGCCATCGCCAGCACTTTCGTCATCCCTGCCCTCCATGCCTTTCCGTTGAAGACGGTACAACAAAGTGCCGGCCCTGGCAAAACGCTATGCGGGGTCAGCGACCTTTAAAATGAGCTTCCCACGGTTTAGCCCGGTGAACAGGCCTTGCAGCGTTTCAGGGGCCTTTTCGAGGCCTTCTATGACCGTTTCGTGCGGTTTGAGCTTGCCGGATTGTATCCACCCGGCAATGTCCTGAATGGCGGCTGGGAATTGCTCCATGTAATGCAGAACCAAAAAGCCCTGCATGCGCGCGCCTTTCAAGATTAGATACATGTAATTGGTTGGACCATCCTCGACCGTCCAACTGTTGTAGCCGCTGGAGATACCGCCACAAATGGCGAGCCGGGCGCCTTCCGCCATATTGATGAGGGCTGCATCTAGCGCCGGACCGCCCGTGTTGTCGTAGAACACATCAATGCCATCTGGCGCCAATTCGCTGAGTTTTGCAGCAATATCGTCGCTCTTATAATCAATCGCGTGGTCGCAGCCGCCTTCCGCGGTAAGCCACGCGCATTTATCCGCGCCGCCAGCGATACCGATAATCTTTGCTGCGCCTTTCGCCCGTGCGATTTGGACGGCTGCGGAGCCGGTGGCCCCGGCCGCGCCGGAAATGAGGACGGTGTCGCCCTCTTTCAGCTCAGCCACATGCAGCATGCCGAAATAGGCGGTGAGCGTGGTGATGCCAAAGGCACTCATATGCCAGGTCAAAGGGACCGACTGGTCGATCTTGCGCGGCGGCACAAAGCCATTGCCATCGACGACGGCATAATCCCCCCATGTGAGGGTGCCATTCACCAGATCGCCGGGCGCAAACCCGTCCAGCCGGCTTTCAACCACCTGGCCAATACCGCCAGCGCGCATGGGCGCGCCGATTTGCACCGGCTCTACATAATTATCTTCCTCATGCAGCCAGCCGCGCTGGGTCGGGTCCATGGAGAAATACAGGCACCGCACCAACATCTGGCCGTCTTCCAAAGCCGGCACATCCCGGCTTTCAAAGGCGAAGTTTTCCGGGCCGACCAGTGTGCTCGGCCGAGACGTGAGCACCCACTCTCTGTTGACTAATGCGTCTTGGGACATTCCTTGCAGCTCCATGCATAACGACTAAATTTGGAGCGACAATAGCCCGGCTTTAACCCCAAGCGCACCTGGCTAAATAGGCGTTACCGGCCGAACAGCACTGGCACTTTTGATTGCCTGAGCATGCGTTCCGTCTCGCCGCCTAAGATGGTTTGCAGCACGCGTGAATGCCCATAGGCGCCCATCACAATATAGGACGCCGCCAGCCGCGTGGCTGCGTCCACTAATGTGTCGGAGATATGCCCCTCTTGCGGGACAGCATCCGTGGTCACCGACAGATTGTGACGGCTTAAATACTGCGCCAATTCACTCAGATGCGGCTTGCCGACAATTTGGCCAACGCTCAGCGCTGTCAGCGCAGATGACTTTTCCAAGAGCCCCAAGGCCGCCTTGACAGCGCTGGCGGCTTCCATGGAGCCATCCCACGCAATCAGCGCTGGCCCAAGCGGGTCAAAATCCCCAGCGTCCTGCGGCAACGCCAGAACAGGGCAAGCGGCATGCGTGACCACATGGGACAAGAACGGCCCATCTGCCGCGAAAGGATAATCTTCTTCATTCAGCGACACGATGGCCAAATCGTAAAGCCCGGAATGCGCCACAAAGGCCTCTTGGGCAAACCCGCTGACCATCTGCAAATCCCATGGCACGTCTTCATTTGCCATCTTTGCTTCGATCTTCGCGCGCTGCTCAGCCCGCACCTCCTCGCTCTTCAGCGCTATATCTTCAAAGGTGACAGCACTCCAAAGCGTGCCCGGCGCCACACCGCCAGCGACCAGAGGCGGCGGTGCAGGCTGGCAAAAGGTCAGATGGCCTGAAAACGTGCGAGCAAGCTTTAAGGCCGCTTCAATACGGGCGGCCTCTCCAGGTCCGCCTGACACATGCACAAGCAGTGATTTCATGACTGGGTCCCTCCTTCAACATGAGAAGAAAAGAATGCCATAGCTCGCGAAAAAGCAGATGACATGGATCAGGTTTGTGCGCCAATTTGTACAAATCATCTCAGAAAAAGGACGCTTGGCTATGAAAAGTGACCGCCGCCTCGCGATCAAAGGGCTCGCTGCCGCAACCGTCATAGGGGCGGCACCTCAATCGGTTTTTGCCCAGCCAGTCACCGCGCCCACACCAACCTTTCCAGCGCGGCTGAAGCGCGGTGACACAGCTATGATCGTTGCGCCGGCTGGCGCGATTTCTGACCCTTTTTCCCTAACGCTAAGCACAGAAGCGCTGCAAGCCATGGGCCTCAAAGTAAAGGTCGGGAAATATGTTCTGGGGCGGCATGGCTATCTGGCTGGGACAGATAAAGAGCGCGCTGAGGATGTGAATGCCGCCTTTGCAGATCCAGATGTCAAAGCCGTGTTTTGCCTGCGCGGCGGCTGGGGCTGCGCACGGATGTTGCCGTTTGTGGATTTCAGCGTCATTGCGCAAAACCCCAAAGCCATTATCGGCTACAGCGACGTCACCACTTTGCTAAATGCCATCTACGCCAAAACCGGCTTGGTGACCTTCCATGGCCCCAATGGCGACAGCCCTTGGCGGGAGGAGACCTGGAGGGCGTTTAAATCGCTTTTGTTCGATGGAAAGAAGCCGCGCTTGGCTGACAAACCCTATGCGGACGGAACCCTGGCAAAGCGGGCGCTACGCAGCCGCGTTGTCCGCCCCGGCATGGCCGAAGGGCGCATCGCTGGCGGCACATTGACGTTGATGACCAATCTCATCGGCAGCCCTTATATGCCTGATTTAACAGGACATATCCTTTGTCTCGAAGAGGTAGATGAATATGTCTATCGCTGCGACCGCATGCTCACGCAGCTCGCCAATGCTGGCATTTTGGACGACGTCGCCGGTGTCGTCCTCGGCAGTTTTACCGGCTGCACGGTCCAGCCGACCGGGCGCATCAGCGGCTTTACATTGATGGAGGTGTTCCAGCACCATTTTGCCAGCCGGGATATTCCCTGTTTTTATGGCCTGCAGTTTGGCCATGTGGAGACCAAACTGACGCTGCCGATTGGCGCACGGGCGAAGCTGGATACGGCTGACTTTAGTTTGACTTTGCTAGAGCCAGCCGTCTCTTGACCCACTAAGACCGCTTGGGGCGATTGCCGCGCCGGGATTTTGAAGGCGGACGAGACCGCGATTGGCCAGCATTTTGAGAGGACTTGCCAGACCGCCTTTTTGCGCCGCCTGATGGCCTTGCCTTGCGCTGCGGCTTGTCTGACTTTGACGTCTGTTGATTTGGTTTGCGTCTGGTCCGCGCCGGCTTGGCAGGCGCTGGCAAGGCTTCGGCCGCTGCGGCTAGCCCATCTGGCAAAGTGCCGACGGGCACGGAAAGACCCATAAGTTTCTCAATCGCCCGGAAGTCCTGCATTTCCGGCGCAGACACAAAAGCCGTGGCCTTGCCCGCGCGCCCTGCCCGCGCCGTCCGGCCAATGCGGTGCACATATTGCTCGGGGATGTTGGGAATATCGAAATTAATGACGTGGTCCACACCGGGAATATCGATCCCGCGGGCGGCGACATCCGTCGCCACCAAAATGAAGACCTCATCACTTTTGAACTGCCGCAAAGCGCGCTCGCGCTGCCCCTGCGTTTTATCGCCGTGAATAATCGCTGCTTCGATATCGCTGGCTTTGAGGCGTTTGCCCATGCGGTCCGCCCCGCGCTTGGTGCGCGCGAAGACGATGACTTTGTCAGCAGGCATGTCTTGCAGCAGCAAGGTAAGCAACGCCTGTTTCTCATGCACATTCACTTTAAGCGCGACCTGCTCAACCTTCTCAGCCGGGCTCGCCGGCGGCGCCACAGACACCCTTATGGGCCGCTTGAGATAGGCTTTCGCTAGCTGTTCAATAGAGGGCGGCATGGTGGCTGAAAACATTAGCGTTTGACGCTTCTGCGGCAGCATCTTTGCAATCTGGCGCAGCGCGTGAATGAAGCCCATGTCGAGCATTTGATCGGCTTCATCCAGCACCAGCAGATCAGTCGATGATAAATCGAGGAAATCTTGCTGGGCTAAATCAATCAGCCTGCCCGGCGTTGCAATCAAAACGTCCACGCCGCGGCCTAATTTGCGCGCTTGTTTATGCAAGGGCACACCGCCAACGACTGTGAGGACTTTCAGCGGCGTGAACTTGCCATAAGTCATCATGGACTGCGCGATCTGTCCCGCCAGCTCGCGTGTGGGTGCAAGCACCAAAGCCCGCGCGCCGCGCTCACACGCGCGCTTTGTGGACGTCAGCAGCTTATGCAAGATCGGCAAGGAGAATGCCGCCGTTTTGCCCGTGCCTGTTTGCGCGAGCCCTAACAGGTCCCGGCCATCCAGCGCATGGGGGATGGCCTCGACTTGAATGGGTGTCGGCTGTTCATAATTGCCAGCCGCAAGCGCTTTCATCAGCGGTCTTGCGAGCGCGAAATCGCGAAAACTGGGTGTGTTTTGGTTCATAGAGATGTGTCCATTCCTTCACAAGCGCAGTGCGGCCCAAGGCGGTAAGTCGCCAAGGACCAGATACGCAAAAGCCAAAACGGCCCGCGTGAAAGAGGACGTAAAAACAAAGTGTTGCCGGGCAATCTGAAGAAATGCGCTCAAATAGGAACTTGGAAATCTCAAGCCCATGCTTCACGCCGCACATTGCACACGGCCCCTAAGGCAGGGCCGCTGATTGCTTGGCCGTTGCACTATAGCCCGGCATGTGAGAAGTCAATGATGAGCGGTATAAACAAAGCCATGCGGTTAGAAAGGGGCATGAGAAACCCATGAAAGTCTTGTTGCGTTTTTTCGACTTATGCGACCTTCACGTCCTCATCATCACGGTGATCACGGCCATCGCCACCTATGTCTGCATCGCCTTTGGGTTTCGAGCAGAGCTCCCCTCCACTCTGATTGCAGTCGCAATTGTGTTTCCCATCGCCTTCTCCATCAACGCAGCCTACCAGCGGCGCGAGCAGGCGCTGAGCCATCTGGCCAGTTTCCGCGCGACCACAGCAGCGCTGTATTGGGCGCATCGCGACTGGGCGGGGGGAAATGCGGGACAACAGCTGTCCAAACAAGCCGAAGACATCACCCGCAGCATGTATGGCAGCCTGATCACGGCTCTCACGCTGAAAGACGAAGAGCAGGAAGAGGCGACGGTTCAGATGTACCGCGCCGGATCGCAGCTTTCAAAAAGCCATGAGGATCTGCGCGTCGCAGGGGTGTCTCCGACGGAGATCTCTCGGGCCAACAACTATCTGCGCATGCTGCTGGTGGATATGGAACGCCTGCTGGTGATTGCGCAATATCGCACGCCAAGCAGCTTGCGGGCCTTCTCAAAGGTCTTTCTCAACATCTTCCCCATCATCTACGCGCCGTTCTACGCCTATATCGCGCAGGAAACGAGCGCAGCGTTTGGCTATGCCGTGGCCATTGCCTTCTCTCTGGTGCTGGTCGGCCTTGATAATGTGCAAGATCGCCTAGAAGACCCGTTTGATGGACTGGGCGACGATGACGTAAAACTCAAAACTCTCCTGGACTTGAGCGGCGACGCTTAGCGCCATGACCGTGCTGAGTTTCGCCACGTCAGGGCGCATCATTTGCGCGCCTGGATCAAGTCAAGGCCTGGCTGACCAGCTCGCCGCCATGGGGGCCCGCAAGGTGCTCTTTGTGTCAGACCAAGGCATTCGCGATGCTGGCCTCATGGACCCGGTCTTGCTCTCTCTCGTGACAAACGGCATCGACCCGCGCGTGTTCGACGCTGTCGAAGCTGACCCTTCTGCTGAAACAATTCTCGCAGCGACCAAGCTGGCAAAGGACTTCCGCGCTGACGCCGTGGTCGGCATGGGCGGAGGCAGCCCCATGGATGTAGCTAAACTCGCCGCATTGCTTGCAGCCAGCGACCAGCCTCTCGAAGAGGCCTACGGCGTCGACAAAGCCACAGGCCCGCGCCTGCCGCTTATTCTAATACCGACGACTGCGGGCACGGGCTCAGAAGTCACGCCCATCGCCATCGTGACCGCAGGCGCACAAAGCAAGCAAGGCGTCGTCAGCCCTCACCTGCTGCCAGATGTTGCCCTGCTTGATCCAGAGCTCACGTTAGGCTTGCCGCCCGCAATTACGGCCGCGACGGGCATTGATGCCATGGTCCACGCCATCGAAGCCTTCAGCAGCGCCCAAAAGAAAAACCCCATATCGGACGCCCTAGCCAAAGAAGCACTGCGCCTCTTACATGGCGGCGTGGAGCGCGCCTATCGCAACGGCACCGACCTGGCAGCCCGCAGCGATGCTATGCTGGGTGCAGCCATGGCAGGCATGGCCTTTGCGAACGCCCCAGTTGCTGCCGTCCACGCCCTCGCCTATCCCCTAGGCGCCCGCTTCCACGTCCCGCACGGCGTCTCCAACGCCCTCGTCTTACCGCACGTCCTGCGCTTTAACGCGCCGGCAGCAGCCGAGCACTATGGCGCGCTTGCCGAGATCATTTGTGCTTCTGAGGTGCTCTCCAAAGCCAGGTCCCCAGCCGATGCCTTCATCATGGAAATGGACAGCCTGTGCGCGCGCCTCAACGTGCCGCGCCGTTTGCGCGATGTTGGTATCAGCGAAACCGACATCCCAGTGCTCGCCGCCGACGCCATGGAGCAGACACGCTTGCTGGTCAACAACCCGCGTGCTGTGACTGAGGCCGATGCGCACGCCATCTATGAAGCGGCTTTTTAGCAGGCTCCATTACAGCCAAAACAGTAGGCCTGTGGAAACCTACGGATATCTCCAAAAACCTCGTCATCTCTGTGCTCGTCACAGAGATCCATTCCTGAGCGTTCGATACAGGCGGAAAGGCTCAGGAATGGATCCCCGCATTCGCGAGTATGACATTCGAGGGAAGGACCGCAACGAGCTCAACACGTTGCTCTAGCGAAGTGTCCCCTATCCAGCCTGATCAATCCAAGTCTCATGCACGCTAAGCCAGCAAAACGGCTGAGCAGTCGTAATCAAGAGCGTCGTCAGCCGCTCATTCTCTGCCTTATCTGAGAGAACGGAACCACGTTGCACTTCGCGGTATGTGACGAGCGCATGCGTGCCCATGGCATGCTGGAGAGCGACATCTTCAATATCAATCTCAAGTGCGGGGTCAGCGCCGTGCATAGCCCGGAACATGTCTGCCATTGCTGCTTTTGGCACCAGCGCGCCGGAGGGCGGAATGTAGAAGAAGCGGTCATCCAGCTGCGAGAGAAAAGCTGGCTCCAGATCCTCAGGCGCCAGCCTTCCGGCAAACCAATCCATGAAAAATAAATGCACGTCGACGATGTTTTGGCGAATGGCCTCTCGGAGTTCTGTGCTGGACACGCGGTCGTCTTTCATTGATGTCTACGGCTTAAAGTTATGACCTGCGCGCTGACTGACCCGCAAGAGGCTTCTTGTCAGCTTTCTCGGTCAGCAACATACGAGATGGTATCCCTATGCGGCTGTATTTGATGCTTTGCCTTTTGAGCCTGCTCTTGGCCGCATGTGATCGCCAGGCGCCATTGCTGCCAGACGGCGCACATTATGTGGCGATGGGAAGCTCCTTTGCCTCCGGGCCTGGCCTGCCGCCCTATCAGGATGCGAGCCCAAAGCGGTGCGCCCGGTCAAGCCGCAATTATGCGGCGCTGCTGGCGCAATCTCTCAATCTGAGCTTAACGGACATGACCTGTGCGGGCGCTAAAACGGAGCATATCCTGGAGGACTGGAAAGAACTGGACGCGCAAATCGCAGGGCTGCGCGAAGACACAAAATTGGTCACCATTACCATCGGCGGAAATGACCTGGGGTATATTGGCGGGCTGAGCTCAGCCTCTTGCCGCACGCTTGTCGAGCAAGGCAAAAGCACGGCTAAATGTTGGCCCAGATCGCTTCCTGCGGCGTCAGACTATCAAGACGTTCTGCAGCAGCTTGTTAAGATCGCTCAGACAGCAAAGGATCGCGCGCCTGATGCGACCATTGTGTTTGTGACCTACTTCTCAGTGCTCCCGGATGGGCCGGTGTGCGATGCAGCGCCGCTTACCGACGCGCAGGCGGACGCTTACCGCACGATCGGCAAAGAGCTAGAGGCGATCACAGCGCAAGCGGCGCAGCAAACAGGTTCGCGCCTTTTGGACACAGCGGCGTTAACGCGCGCGCATCATGTCTGTGCGCCCGAACCCTGGATGCATGGGTATTGGCCAAATCCCAATTGGTCAGAAAAGGCGCCTTATCATGCCAAGGCAGAAGCGATGCAGGCCGTCGCAGGGGCGCTTGAGGCTATGCTGACGCAATAGACAATGGCTATGGCGATACCCTTTTGGCCGTGAAAGTCACGGGATCAGCCAAAATCTGGCCCTTCACATAAGGATCATCCGTCGGCGCATCGCCTTGCATGGCGTTGATCGCCCTGACGATCTCCATACCGCCAATCACTTGCCCAAAGGCGGCAAAGCCCAAACCATCCGTGTTGCGCATACCGCCCTCATCAAGGGATGGCTGGTCACCGATGACGATGAAAAACCCTGCGGCACTGCCAGTGTCTGGCTCTTCACGGCCTAAAGATATGGTACCATCGCGGTGGCGCAGACCGGTGAGTGATGTGGGTTCTAGGGGAATGGGGGCAAGCCCTTCCTGGCCTTCCAAAAGGCCCCCTTGAATCACAGAGATCAGCGGGTCGCCATTGTCATTATCAGGACGTACGACACGGTAGAATCCGCCCTCGTCAAACAGTCCTTTGTCAACATAGCGTAGGAAGTCGCCGGCCGATTTAGGCGCTTGGGCGGGATACACTTCCACAGTGATGGCCCCAAGCTCAGTCTCTAAAACGACCTGCACCGGCGCGGTGCTTTCCTCACAGCTAACCATCAAAACAAACGCCAAAAGGGCAAGCCCGTTCTGACACAGAGATTTTAGGCACTTATGCATGCGCATCCTTTGGCGTTGATTGGTCATGGCTGCCGACTATGTCACAAAGGCGCGGTCATTTCCGAGCGC
>JBCCDR010000041.1:0-12016 GCA_039030675.1 Pseudomonadota bacterium
ACCCGTCAGCAATAACATTTTTAATCCTGTCGATGTCACGTTTCCGCTTCCCGATCCATCCTTTTGTCTGCGACAGACCAAGCTGAACGCGCTCGCCCGCTTTTGATTTGGTCAGTGCTTGCGCGTCCGTATTAGCAACCACAAAATCAACGCCGCGCAGCTCTGCATTGATCATGTTGTCAATGGCGTTGCCCCCGGCTCCGCCAACACCAATAACGGTGATTTTTGGTCGCAGCTCCGTCAAATTTTCTGTTTCAAAGTCGATTGGCATGTCGCCCTCCTTCATGAAAAACGCCCTCTTTTTCGTCCTGTTTTGACAGCGCCGATTTCGATACGCGCGGCAGCGCTGACGTCTGATGAGTGCGAAAGGCATTGATGTACGCGACACATTGGGCCAGCGCCTTCGCTTGGCTGGCTTTACTAGAATTGGACTCAAAATTGGCCATCACCACGCATCCCTCAGCCATTTGAGGACTCGTTTGGGCCAGATGGGCGTGGGCCCATTCAGCGAGGCGCCTTTGCGCACGCGGGTGGCTAAATTGGTGAGCTCATCACGGTCAGCGCCCAGCACATGGGTCAAAGCGCCCAGCATGGCTGAGAAGGACGGCCCGCGCATGGAGGTGGGAAGCCCTTGATAACGCTGCGGGAAGCCGAGGCGGACCGGACAGCCGAGGATTTGTTCGGCAAGCAAATTGATGCCTTGCAACTGCGCGCCGCCACCGGTGAGCACCACAGGCCCAGCATCGCGGCCAACAAAACCAGCGGATTTCAGCTGGCCTGCCACGGCGGATAAAATCTCTTCGACATCGGGCCGGATCAGGCTGATGAGGCGTGCTTTTCTCACCTCAACATCCTCAATGCCGCCTTCTGGCACCTTCTGGGGAATCGTAATCACCTCTTTGAAATCTGCATCGCGTTGCCAGACCCGTCCATGTTGCTTTTTCAATCGATCCGCATCCATCATGGAAAGGCTCAAACGCCGCGCCAAAGTCTGCGTTATGCGATCACTGCCTAACAAAAGAGATCCACCAAAAACAAGCTTTGAACCACAAAATATAGCGGTTGAAGAAATTCCTCCACCTAAATCTACGCATGCGGTCCCATTTTCTTTCTCTTCGTCATGAAGACAAGACAAGGCGCTTGCAAAGCCCGATGAAATAACCGCAGGAACATCCAACATGACTTGGTCAGCCACCGCATGCAGGTTGCCGAAATGCTTCTCTTCCATCGCCTGAAGGCACACATCCAAGCTGAGTTTTTCGCCCAAAAGACCTTCTGGATTGCGGATACCGCTGCGCCCATCAATGCTGAAGCAAGCGGGGATGGCATGGAGCATAACGCCTGGCCCAGAATTGGCCTCGCGCTCGGCTAAACGGATGGCTTTGGCGATATCGCCGCGCTCGATGGCATGGCCGGCTGCTGAGACCTCAACACGAATGGCGTCATGGCCAAGATGGCCGCCGCTGCTGACCACGACAACTTGTTCGACCACATGGCCGGCCATGGTTTCAGCTTGTTGAACCACGCGGCTCATAATCGATTGCGCGGGCTCGCGCTCATGGATCAGGCCTTCTGACAACCCGGACGAGCCCAGATGGCCGACACCGGAAATGCGCGCGTCGCCTTCGGCATCAATTTCAGCAATCAAACAGCAGGTCTTGGACGTTCCAAGATCAACAATTGCAACACTATTTGCCCCTTTTTGCGCCATGGTTTTTTATGTGCTCCTTCTTCTTTGGCGGTTGGTTCTTATTATTAGCTCGCGCGGGCGCTTGCTTTGGTCGCGGCGGCGCGGCGCGGGCGTGGTTTTGGTGTGAAACTGTCAGGGTCGGTGCTGATGGCCAGCATGTGGTCCATGCGCATATCAATCCGCATGGGCCCGGCGGCTAAAATGCCATCGCGCATCTGCATGCGGCTCAGCTGGCCCAGCTTTTCCGTCAGCTGCTCTTCTGGCAGGCGCACCAGCACGCCGCCCTCAAACCATAGGTCCCAGCGCCGCGCTCCAATCCATGTGGCGCTGGAAAGGCGGCTGCTAAGATAAGGATACTGCGCCAGAGCGGTCTGAAGGCGTCCTGCCGAAGCATTGGCCCCCTCGCCCACAACGATGGGCAGGTCGCGCCACTCAGACCGACTGATCTTCATGAACGGCGCGCCTTGATCATCAATCAAATAGAACTTGCCGCCGCGCTGCCAGCGCGCAAAGGCTTGGTGTTCTTCAACATCAATCATCAGCCGGCCGGGCAGATGCCGGCTCACGCGCGCCGCTTTGATCCAGGTCTGCTGTTCCAGACGGGCCTGAATGGCCTCTAGGTCTTGCCCGAAGATGGTTGCGTCGGCATCCACTTGGGCAAGCGACTGGATTTGCTGGTAGGTAAAGCGCTGGGCGCCGCGGACCGTAATGTCCTCTGCTTTAAAGCCAGCAAAGCGGACCACCTCGCGCGTGCCATCCACGATTTGGCCAGGCAATGCGCGAAAATCCACAAACAAGGCCGCGAGAGCGACGACAGAGAGAACAGCCGCGCCAGCAAACACATAGCCAGCAATGCGGATGTGCTTCATGGGCTCAAACGGCTTTCTGGCAGGCGCTTTTTTTGCTGTGGTTTTCTTGCGCGCCTTTGCAGGGGATGCTTTGCGTTGTGGCTTGGTCATAAGCGCTCTCGTGCTTGCGTTAAAAGGGACGCGATTAAATCTGGAAATGTGAGGCCCGCATGGGCGGCAATCTCAGGAACCAACGACAGCTCCGTCATGCCGGGCTGGGTGTTAATCTCTAAAAACACCATACGGCCCGTGTCCGGGTCATAGCGGAAATCACTGCGGGTGACGCCGCTGCAGCCAAGCACGCGGTGCGCGACCTCAGCATCTGCCAAAGCCTTTGCTTGGGCTTGCGGCGGGATGTCGGCAGGCACGATATGCTCGGTCACCCCGTCGGTGTATTTGGCGCGGTAATCGTAGAAGCCGTCCTTTGGACGCAATTCAATGGTTCCCAGAGCCTCACCATTGAGCACGGCGACAGAGATTTCCTGGCCTGGAATGAACTCCTCCGCCATCAGCACAGCGTAATCAGGGATGTCAGTACTCAGCGGTTTCGGATGCGCCTCGGTGACGATGACGACTGAAACAGAGGACCCTTCGTCTATCGCTTTGAGCACATAGGGCCGCGGGAAAGGGTCACCCTTTGCCAGCGAGGCGGGCGTTATGATTTTATCTTCTGCGAAAGTGATGTCTGTTGCAGCCAGAGCGAGCTTGGTCAGCTTTTTATCCATCGCCACGGCTGAGGATTTAACGTGGCTGTGCGTGTAGCAAAACCCGAGGATTTCCAGGAAACCTTGCACAGTGCCATCTTCCACCCCGCGCCCATGCAAAGCGTTGAAGACAACATCTGGCACAAAAGCCATAAGCTGCTGGGCCAGCGTTGGGGTGACGTCAAACTGCTGCGCCGTGTGTCCCAGCGTTTCAAGCGCGGACATCACAGCTTTGCCGGACGTGAGCGAAACCTCCCGTTCAGAATTCGCGCCGCCTGCGAGGACCGCTACTTTGAGGACCTGGGAAGTCATAGCGCCTCCCCAATGCGTTTGATTTCCCAGGCGAGCGTGATGCCTGTTTTGGCTTGCACGTCCGCGCGAACATCCTCGCCAAGCGCCTCTAAATCAGCAGCGGTGGCGTCGCCCGTGTTGATGAGAAAATTGCAGTGCTTTTCTGAAACCTGTGCCCCGCCCCGCGTGCGCCCACGCCAGCCGGCTTCATCAATGAGCTGCCAGGCCTTATGGCCGTCAGGGTTCTTAAAGGTGCTGCCCCCTGTGCGGGTGCGTAGGGGCTGGCTTTCCTCGCGCGCATCAACAATGTCTTTGACGCGCTGCGCGATTGCGCCCCGGTCATCCGGCTTGCCGCGCAATCGCGCTGACACCACAACCGCACCTTCAGGCAAACGGGCATGCCGATACGTGAGGTCCAAATCGCTCGCCGGCAGAACAGCCGGCGTTCCATCAGCTAAGATAACGCGCACATCAACCAGGCAGTCTGACATCTGGCCACCATAGGCACCGGCGTTCATGGCCACGGCACCGCCGATTGTGCCGGGGATGCCGCGCAGAAACTCAAGGCCTGCCAAGCCTGCCTGCTGCGCAAAATCGCTGACCGCAAAATCAAGCGCGCCTGCACCCGCCGTGATGATGTTTCCCGCAACGGACATATCGGCGAATGGCTTGCCCAAATGCACAACAGGCTGCGCCAGCCCGCCGTCGCGCACCAAAAGGTTCGAGCCCACGCCGATGGGCAGCACATCAATGCTGGCGTCATGCGCGAACAGCTGCGCTAAAAAACGCTGCAAGTCTGCTTCATCCGCAGGCCTGAACAGGATATCCGCCGGCCCGCCCACGCGGAACCAGGTGTATTTGCGCACGCTGGCCTCAAACGCTAGCTTGCCCGTGAGGCCGGCAAAAGCTGGATAGCGGACTATGCTCGTCGCTGCCATCATGCTGCACCAAGCGCCGCTTTGAAGGCATCAGGCGTTTCAGCCGCCCAGCGCGTGATATCGCCAGCACCGAGGAACACAACCAAGTCTCCGGGCTTCGCGGTCTCTGCCAATCGGCTAATCAAAGACGCTTGGTCTGCAACAGCTTCAACGGCACGGTGGCCATTGGCTGTCGCCCGGGCCGCCAAAGAGTCTGAATTTATGCCGTCACGTGGCTCTTCTCCGGCCGCGAAAACAGGCGTGACGAACACGGCATCCGCGTCATTGAACGCAAGAGAAAACTCGTCAAACAGATCATCGAGCCGGGAATACCGATGCGGCTGCATCACGGCGATGACGCCGGCTTTGCTTGCGCCGCGCGCAGCAGCCAGGGCCGCTTTGATTTCGGTGGGGTGGTGGCCATAGTCGTCGATAAAGACACGCCCTTCCACGTCGCCCACCTGCGTGAAACGGCGCTTAACGCCGGCAAACCCGCCGAGCCCTGAGCGGATGTCCTCATCGCTCATGCCAAGCTCTAATGCAGCAGCCACACCTGCCAGCGCGTTGAGCACATTGTGCTCGCCCGGCAACGCGATTTGCACATCTTCAAGCGTCTTGCCGCCCACTTGCTCAGAGCGGTGCACATGAAAGCGCGCGCCCCAAGCGCCCATATCAAGGATTTCAGCGCGGATGTCCGCTTGGGGGTTGAGGCCATAGGTGACTACGCGCCGGTCTTGCAGCTGGCCGACCATGGCTTGGACCACGGGGTGGTCTGTGCACAAGATGGCCAGGCCATAGAAGGGAATGTTCTGCACGAAGCTCAAAAAGGCAGCTTTGACGTTCTCAAAGCTGCCGTAGAAATCGAGATGCTCTGGGTCGATGTTGGTGACGATGGCGACGGTAGACGGGAGTTTTCCGAATGTCCCGTCTGACTCATCGGCTTCCACCACCATCCACTCGCCAGAGCCATAGCGCGCGTTGCTGCCATAGGCGTTGATGATCCCGCCATTGATGACCGTGGCGTCGAAATCGCCCGCATCAAGCAGTGCCGCAACAAGGGATGTTGTCGTGGTTTTGCCATGCGTGCCGGCCACTGCGATACAGCTCTTGAGCCGCATCAGCTCTGCCAGCATTTCAGCCCGGCGGACAACGGGAATGCCAGCGGCCCTTGCGGCCACGACTTCCGGGTTATCATCCTTCACAGCTGAGGAGATAACCACAACGCGGGCAGCGCTGACGTTGGCGCCATCATGCCCGATGAAAACAGGGATGCCTTGGTCTTGCAGGCGCTGCACATTGGCAGAGAGCGCGATGTCACTGCCTTGCACCTCATAGCCAAGGCTTTTGAGCATCTCGGCAATACCGGACATGCCGATGCCGCCGATACCAACCAAATGGATGGTGCCTATGGTTTGGGGCGCTGGCCTCATGCAGCGTCTCGGCGGCCACCGCGGGCGATGTATTCGCACATATCGGCAAGGTGTTTCGTGGCGCGTGGATAGCCCAAACGCTTCGTGGCTTCCGCCATCTCCGCCATGGTGCCTGGCGCCAGCGAGAGTTTCTGGAGTTGCTTGGCCAAAGTACGCGGATCAAACGCATCTTCCGGCATCATGATCGCCCCGCCAGCGCGGGCCAGCAGGCTGGCATTGGCGCTTTGGTGATCATCCATGGCAGCCGCATAGGGCACCAAGATGGAGGGACGGCCGGTTACGGTCAGCTCAGCAATGGTCGAGGCCCCTGCCCGCGCAATCACCAGGTGAGACCAGCGCAGCTTCTCGCCCACATCATCAATGAAGGAAGAGACTTCAGCGGCGACTTTCAGATTGGAATACACCTCGCGGACACGTTCAATGTCTTCCTCGCGGCAATGCTGCGTGATTTGGAGACGTTGGCGCAGGGCTGGCGGCACGATGCTCACAGCTTCAGGCACCACATCACTGAGAATACGTGCGCCTTGGCTGCCGCCAAGCACCAAAATCCGCATCAAGCTATCGCGCGAGAGGATGGGATATTCCTCTGCTCGGTGCTTGAGGATTGCGGTGCGCACCGGAGTGCCTGTTAGCGCTGTTTTGCCATGCCATTTGGGCGGCAGCTTTTGCGTGGCTGGGAAGGAAATCGCCACAGCCGCAGCCTTCTGCCCAGTCAGTCGATTGGTCCGGCCCAGGACGGCATTTTGCTCATGCATCATATACGGTATGCCAAGCGATTTAGCCGCCAGAAGCGTCGGCAGAGCGGGATAACCGCCAAAGCCAATCACAGCAGACACCGGCGCGACGGACAGGAAGTCTGAGGCTTGTTTTTGGGCCTTGCGCACGCCAGCCGCTGTTGAAAACACGGACAGCACGCCCGTGCGCGGCGGCGCGGTATCGAGCAAAGAGACCACGAGTTTCTCTGGCTTGCCTGGAAATTTATCGCCGCGCTCATCGGTGATGAGGGTCACGGTATATCCACGGTCCAGCATCAGCTGGGCGAGCGCAAAGGCCGGCGCCATATGACCGCCGGTGCCGCCCGCTGCTATCACAAAATGGCCTTCGTTACTCATGGCCGTTCACTCCTTCTCCTATAAACACGCAGACCCGTGGAGAAATGGATGCGGCGTGTGAAAGCAAGGACAAAACCCATGACAATTGCCATCCCGATCAGGGCTGAGCCGCCATAGCTCACAAACGGCAAGGTGACGCCTGTTGCCGGGGAAATTCCCAGGCTGACCATCATGTTGAGCAGCGCCTGGAGGCCGAACAGCATGAGCAGGCCGCTGGCAGCGAGGAAATTAAAGGCATTGTCTTCATGCAGCATGCGGGCCATGCCGCGCAGCAGTATGACGGCGAATAAAAGCAAGAGGAGAGCGCTGATAAAGAAGCCTAGCTCTTCGCCAACGGCCGCGAAAACAAAGTCAGCATAGCTATCAGCAAGTGCGCCTTTGAGCTGGCCTTCGTTCATCCCCCGGCCGAAGACACCGCCATTCATAAACGCGCGGATCGAAATGCCCACTTGAGAATAAGGGTCAAAGTTTGGCATCAGAAACGTGTCGATGCGCTTGGCCACGTGCGGAAAGCTCATGTAAGCGGCACTCAGTCCAGCAAGGGTGGAGACACCAAGCGCGGCGAAAAACCAAATCGAGTAGCCAGCAAGTAGAATAAGCGCCATCCAGATGAGAGAGAGCATCAGCGCTTGGCTGATATCCGGCTGCATGACCAAAGGAATGATCGTGGCCGTTAGCAGCAAAATGCTCAGCTGCAACACACGCATGGTCGGCCGCGAAAAGCGCTGCGCGAGGACATAGGCCGTCACCACGACAAAGAATGGCTTGAGCAATTCCGAAGGCTGCAAGGAAAACCCGGCAATGGACATCCAGCGCTGCGCGCCATTGCGCGTTGCGCCAAAAGCGAGCGTGCATAAGACGAGCGCGAGGGCAGCGACAAAGCCCCAAAGGGCTACCTTGCCAAGCTTTTCAGGCGGCACGATGGAGAGGCTAACGAGGATCGACAAGCCCGCGAGAGCAAACAGGAGATGCCGTTTAAAATAGTAAAACGGCTCCAGGCCATTCCGCGCAGCCTCCGGCAAAGACGCGGAGGAGATGATGAAGAGCCCCATCCCCATGAGCAGCAGGATGGCGCCTAAGGTGATTTTATCCACGGTCCACCACCAGCGGGCGATGAGGGATTGGTCAGTGCGTTCAATGAACATCACGCCGCCTCCTGCTGGACGCCGCGCGCAAGCTGGCTAAAGACCTCGCCGCGATGAGCAAAGTTGCGAAACTGGTCGAAGGAGGCGCAGGCAGGTGACAATAACACTGTTGCGGGTTCGCTACTTGCCTTTGCGTTTGCAACGGCAGCGTCAAAAGCGCTTTCCATGGTTTCAAAGCAGGCCGCCTCTTCTAAAAGAACAGCCTCCTTCAGAACCGGTCCTGTTTGGCCGAAAAAATAGGCTCTGGTCACGTTGGACAAGGCGTCATTGAGGACGGAAAAGTCCCCGCCCTTATCACTGCCACCCGCCAGCCAGTGGATGTTCTCATACGCCATCAACGAGCGAGCGGCAGCGTCTGGATTGGTCGCTTTGGAGTCATTGACGAACGCAATGGCGCCTAAACTGCCGACATGCTGGCTGCGGTGGGCAAGGCCTGGGAAGGTTTCCAGGCCATGCGCGATATCTGCAAAGGAGAGACCAAGCGCAGCGCAGGCGGCAGCAGCCGCAGCAGCATTTTGTGCATTGTGCGGGCCTTTAAGCGCTGGCCAATCGGCAGCCTTGCTCACTGGGTTTCCGCCGCATAGCAGCGCGCCATGCTTGAGTTGCCAGAGGGCATCAGGGTTGCCGGACACACTCACGCCGGTAACTTTTCCGCTGACTTGGCCAGCCAGCCGGCGCCCTTCTTCGTCATCAAGCGCGAGGACTGCGACTTGCTCAGAGGTTTGCATGTCAAACAGGCGCTGCTTGGCAGCCCCATAATCCGCCATGCTGGCATAGCGGTCGCCATGGTCCGGGCTGAGGTTCAAAAAGATGGCAACGTCGCAGGCTAAGGACTGCGTCTGCTCTAACTGAAAGCTTGAGAGCTCCAACACATAAACACCGCCATCAGCGGGCAAGGACAGTACGGGCGGCCCGAAATTCCCGCCGATATGCGCGCTATGAGCTGCGGCATTGAGGCAATGGCCAATCAACGCCGTCGTGGTTGATTTCCCGTTGGTCCCAGTAATCCCGATCACACTGTGCTTCGGCAAAGCGGCCCGCGCCTGTGCAAAAAGCTCGATGTCACCGATCACGTCAATCTGGCTCGCCAAAGCCTCTGCAATGATCGGATGCGGTGTTGGATAGGCGATTGGGATGCCGGGGCTGGTCACAAGCATGGTGATTGCATCCATATCGGGCTGCGCGACAACGAAACCCTCTGCACTCGCTTTGGCCCGCGCGGCGTCCGTATCATCCCAGCAGACAACGTCCGCGCCAGCAGCCTTGAGAGCCCGCGCGGTGGCAAGCCCCGAAGCGCCTAGCCCCAAAACGCCTATCGATTGTCCGCGCAGATGTGAGAGTGAAATCATGGCCGCCTCACCGCAACTTCAATGTGGACAGACCGATCAAAGCGAGCATCAGCGCAATGATCCAGAAGCGAATGACGATGGTGCTTTCCGCCCAGCCAAGCTGCTCGAAATGGTGGTGAATGGGCGCCATTTTAAACACCCGTTTGCCCGTCATTTTAAAGCTGGCGACTTGGACAATGACCGAGACGGCTTCGAGCACGAACAGACCGCCGATGATAGCGAGGACAATTTCATGCTGCGTGACCACAGCAACAGAGCCAAGCGCGCCGCCCAATGCAAGCGAGCCGGTATCGCCCATGAAGACCATGGCCGGCGGCGCATTAAACCATAAAAAGCCCAGCCCAGCGCCAATCACAGCGCCGCAAAAGACTGAGAGTTCACCTGCCCCGGCAATGCCCGCAATATTCAAATACCCAGCAAAAACGGCGTTGCCGACCGCATAGGCAATCAGCCCAAAAGCGGCGCTTGCGATGATGACGGGCATAATAGCCAGACCATCCAAACCATCCGTGAGGTTGACGGAATTAGCAGCGCCCACAATCACGAAGGCAGCAAAGGGGATGTAAACCCAGCCTAGCGGGACCACAGTGTCCTTTAAGAAGGGCAGCCGCAAATCCGTTCCGGTCTCCGCAGAGATAAAGACCACGGCGCACAAAGCAATGGCCGTTTCTATGGCCAAGCGCACTTTGCCGCTCACCCCGCGATGGCTGGATGTTGTGACTTTTTGAAAGTCGTCAAAGAAGCCAATGAGACCAAAGCCGAGCGTGACACCGAGACAGGCCCAGATGAAGCCGTTGCGGATGTCTGCCCACAATATGGTCGCAACACCAAAACTCACCAAGATCAGCAGCCCGCCCATAGTTGGTGTGCCCGCCTTGGTGATGATGTGGCTTTGCGGACCATCCTCGCGGATCGGCTGGCCTTTCTTTTGCTTTGTTTTAAGCCAGCGGATCAGCGGCGGACCAGCCACAAAAGCAATCACCAGCGCTGTCACCACGGCTGCGATGACGCGGAACGTCAGATAGCGTGCCACGTTGAAAGCGCTGACATCTTCGGCAAGAGAAACAAGGAGCAGATACAGCATCTTAGCGCACATCCTTCAGAGCAAAAATGCCGTCTTTCAGGTCTGCAACAACCTTGCCGAGACCGATGGAATTAGAACCCTTCACAAGCAGGGTGTCTCCAGCGCGCAGCTCTGTGCGTAAACGCGCGAGCGCGGCGGTCGCATCAGCTTCATGAAACGCCTTCAGGCTCGACTGCGCTGCTTTGGCGAGGTGTTCCATATGCTCACCAACGCAGACCAGCACATCAGCGCCCACGTCTTTGAGTGGTTCAAACAGTTTTTCGTGCTCTTCAGGCGCAGCATCGCCTAGCTCGAGCATGTCGCCGAGCAAAGCGAATCTGCGGCCACGCGCTGCGCCTGTCAGCTGCCCAAAGGTCTCAATGGATGCCGCCATAGAGGCTGGGTTGGCGTTATAACTGTCATCCATGAGCAGGATTTCGCCAGCACCGACGGGCACAGACGTCACCTGCCCGCGCCCTGGCAAGGCCTCCAGTTCTGCCAAGGAGAGCGCTGCCAGGCCGATGTCAGCGCCAACCGCCTCAATGCAGGCCAGGGCAGCAAGCGCATTGGCAACCCAGTGGCGGCCAGCGATACCAATCTTCAAAAGCATGGCCTGCTCGCCCACCTGGGCTGACAGCGTGGTGCAGTCGCCGTGGCTGACGATACGGCGGGCGCGCACATCGGCTTCCTCAGCAAACCCAAAGGTCAAAAACGAGGCCGCGCCCGCGTCAACTGCGGCTTGCTTCAGCCGGTCATAATGGACATTGTCATACGGCAGAATGGCGGTGCCGCCGGGCATCAAGCCTGTGAAGATTTCAGCCTTGGCATCCGCGATAGCCTCTTCTGACTCAAAGAACTCATAATGCGCTTTGGCGATTGTTGTGATGACGGCGACGTCGGGGCGAACCCAGCCACTCAATTCGGTCAGCTCACCGGCATGGTTCATGCCCATCTCGAACACGGCATATTGCGTCTCACGCGGCATGCGCGCCATGGTCAAAGGCACGCCCACATTATTGTTGAAGCTGCGCACATTGGTATGGGCTAAAGCTTGGCGGCCCAGGCACCGTTGCAAGGCATCTTTCAGGCCGGTTTTGCCCACAGACCCCGTCACGCCAATGACCTTCGCCTTGCTTGTTTGCCGGCGGTGTACGGCCATGGCGATAAGCGCATCGCGCGGGCAATCACAGCGGATGAGCCGCTCAGCCTCTATGGCGTCGGGGGCATCCCAATCCCGACGCACCAGGGCCGCCGTGGCGCCATTCTTAAAAGCGGTCTCCACAAAGTCATGCCCATCCATCGATGTGCCAGGCATGGCCACAAACACATCGCCAGCGGCCACGTCCCGGCTGTCAATTTGAACGCCAAACAGCGGCTGATCAGCGCCCGCACACTGGCCGCCAACCACATCGCAAATCTCGTTGATATGCCATAGCGGGCTGGTAGCCTGAGCTGGTTGCAACGCGG
>JBCCDR010000042.1:0-11933 GCA_039030675.1 Pseudomonadota bacterium
AAAATTTCACAATGATACATATACATATGGGAGATACTGCGGCCGGAACCTGTAACGCGAATCTCAGCGTGGTCCGAACCCCTGAACCTCTCCCCCCCGCATTCAGGACCCCAACATCACGCACAACCCCAACACCTCTATATCGTCAAACCACGCGTTCTCGTCGTGTCGCGTCTTGTAACCACGTTGGGAGCGCATGTGTCAACACACAAACACAAACAACCAAACCACAAAAAAAAAGGCCGGTCCCAGTCGCCGCGGAGAAACTTTAGTCGCGTGCGCTGGACCACACGAGTACACAACAGACAAAACCAAGGTTGACCGCAGACACGCGCACATCGTGTGTGTGAGAGAGACGTGTGGGTTCGCGAAGACATTCAGATCTTATCCTCGTCAAAGGTCCGCAGCAGCGCTCGCTGCCAGGCCGGGCCTTTCAGGTTTCGCGCCCAGCGAGTTGGGGCGGAAGGCGGGGATATACGTCAACACGCCAACCCTCTCCGGGGATCGCACATGAACGAACGTGCGCGTGTCGGCAGCTAAAATACAAAAATCCAGAGACAGGGTCGAAAAATCCAAAATTTGGTGCCTCAGGGAAAGAGATTGCGAAAGCGGCGAAAGAGGTCCTCGATGCATGATGTTGATCCTGGTGCCTGTGTTTCGGATTTTTTGTGATCATGAATTTTGAACCGTGGGTGCGAACAAAAAACGGCGGGGACAGGCGGCTCACCCTGCTGCTACTGGTGCTGCTGCTGCCTTCGCGAAGCTTGTGGGAGGAGGGAGCGCTGCTGGTACGCGCCGGCCCATGGTGGCTGGCAATTGGAAAATGAACGGGCTGGCAGCCTCGCTTGCGGAGCTGGACGCCCTCAATGAAGCCTTGGCGGCCCGTCCGGCCCCCTGTGATGTTCTGATTTGCCCGCCATTCACGCTGATTGCACAGGCCAAGAGCGCGGCCAAAGAATTCGCCGTGGGCGCGCAAGACTGTCATACGGCCCAAAGCGGCGCTCATACGGGCGATGTAAGCGCGTCCATTTTGAAAGACGCTGGCGCAAGCTTTGTCATCGTCGGTCACAGCGAACGCCGGGCAGACCACGGCGAAAGCAATGCGCTCGTCAAAGCGAAGGCGCAGGCCGCTCTGAGCGAAGGGCTGACCGCAATTATCTGTGTGGGCGAAAGCGAAGCGGAGAGAGATGCCGGGCAGACACTGGCTGTTATCGAGGCGCAAGTGGCAGGGTCAGTGCCTTTTAACGCTGATGCCGCGGCTATACTGATTGCTTATGAACCTGTGTGGGCGATTGGCACCGGCCGCACGCCCAGCGTCGCCGACGTAGAGGAAGTCCATGGAGCGATAAGAGCCCAATTGAAGAGCGCAAAGGCCGCTTTTGAGCAGGTCAGGCTGCTGTATGGTGGCTCCGTTAAACCAGCCAATGCGAGCGAGCTCATGGCGGCAAAGGACGTTGATGGCGCCTTGGTCGGCGGCGCATCGCTCAAAGCGACTGACTTTGATGGCATAATTGACGCATATCGCTAGCGCATAAGCATTTGCTTTTGGCGCCCTTCAAAGGTATGCGCTCTGGCCTTATATGACTGCTAAGCGCTCGTGACCCTGATGTCGCGCTCAGGCACAAAGATAAAAGAAACACGCGATGGACCAGATTTTACTTGTCGTACAAGGTTTGATTGCCCTGGCCTTGGTGGGCACAATCCTCATGCAGCGCTCTGAAGGCGGCGCGCTTGGCATTGGCGGCGGCCCTGGCGGCATGATGTCGGCGCGCGGTGCTGGCAACTTCCTTACCAAGACGACGACCATTCTTGCCGTGGCTTTCCTTGGTATGTGCATTCTGCTGGCTATTAGAAGCGGCATTACCCGGGACGATTCCCTGATGGAAGGTTTCATCGAGGGCGACGACCCGTTAGCGATTGAGGCGCCAGTGGATAGCGGCCCCTCTATTCCCGAGCCTGGCGATGACAGCGCGTCCGCTCCAATCGATGGCGCGGCACCCATGAGCATGGACGATGCTTTACAGGCCATTGACCCCAACGCCGTCGCAATTCCAGCAGTTCCAGAGCCGGAAGAGCAATAGGTTAGGACAGAACGCTTAGCTGCTTTGGCAGTCATTCTGCCTTTTTGGTGGACAACCTCAAAACAGCTATTCCCACCGCCTCAAAATACCCTATAAAGAGCGCCCATGGCGCGGTTCATCTTCATCACCGGCGGCGTGGTTTCCTCCCTTGGAAAAGGCCTCCTCTCAGCCTCTTTAGGCGCATTGTTGCAGGCGCGCGGCTATAGTGTCCGCCTGCGCAAACTCGACCCTTATTTAAACGTCGACCCGGGCACTATGAGCCCTTACCAGCATGGTGAGGTGTTTGTGACGGACGATGGCGCGGAAACTGACCTCGATTTGGGGCACTATGAGCGCTATACGGGCGTGCCTTGCCGCAAGAGCGACAATGTCACCTCAGGGCGCATCTATTCAGACATTCTTACTAAAGAGCGCCGCGGGGATTATCTCGGCGGGACCGTTCAAGTCATCCCCCATGTCACCAATGCCATTAAGGCATTTGCCATGGCCGATACGGATGATGTTGACTTTGTCCTCTGCGAAATCGGCGGAACGGTCGGCGACATCGAAAGCCTGCCCTTCATGGAGGCCATCCGGCAGCTTGGTAATACGCTGGGCCAAGACAACGCTGTCTATGTCCATCTCACGCTCGTGCCGTTCTTGGCAGCAGCGGGCGAGCTAAAGACAAAGCCCACGCAGCACAGCGTGAAAGAGCTGCGCGGCATCGGTATTCAGCCTGATGTCCTGGTGTGCCGCTGTGAGCACCCTCTGCCTGAGAGTGAGCGCGCTAAAATCGGCCTGTTCTGCAATGTCGAAAAATCAGCCGTCATTCCCGCGTTAGACGCCTCTTCGATCTATTCTGTCCCCATGCAGTACCACCGCGAAGGATTGGATGAGCAGGTTTTAAAGGCCTTCCGCATCACCGGTGCACCCGCACCGGACATGGCGCGCTGGACAGAAATCGTCGAGCGTATTGAAAAACCGGAAGGCGAGGTCACAGTTGCCGTAGTTGGGAAATATACCGGGCTGCGCGATGCCTATAAGTCGCTCTCAGAAGCGCTGACCCATGGGGGCATTGCCAACCGCGTTAAAGTCAATGTTGACTGGATTGAGGCGGAAACCCTCGAAAAAGAAGACGTCATGACGGCGCTTGAAGGCGCTGACGCTGTGCTGGTGCCTGGCGCCTTTGGCGAGCGTGGGTCTGAAGGCATGATTGCCGCTGCGAAATTTGCGCGGGAAAAAGGCGTTCCGTATTTCGGCATCTGCTTTGGCATGCAAATGGCCGTCATTGAAGCCGCACGCAATCTATTGGGTCTCCAAGGCGCGACATCGTCAGAGTTTAAGTCTGATGGCGACCATATCGTTGGTCTCATGACCGAATGGGAGAGCGATTTAGGCGTTCAAACACGCTCAGACGATGATGACCTGGGCGGTACAATGCGTCTTGGCGCTTATCCTGCCGCTCTGGTTGAAGGCAGCCGTGTAGCAGAGATTTACGGCGCCGACAGCCTCTCCGAACGCCACCGCCACCGCTATGAGGTCAATGTGGGCTATCGTCAGGCGCTGGAGGAAAAGGGCATGACCTTCTCAGGTCTCTCCCCCGACGGCCGGCTGCCGGAAATTGTCGAGTACTCCGACCACCCCTGGTTCATTGGCGTGCAATTCCATCCAGAGCTCAAATCAAAGCCGTTTGAGCCGCACCCCCTGTTTGAGAGCTTCATAGAGGCCGCCGTTAAACAAAGCCGTTTGGTTTAGGCCGGCAAAGACAGGGCAAATTCCTCTGCCAGCGCGTCGCTATGCTCGCCGCGTTCAGGCGCATGGCCGCGCAGAGATAAGGGTGTTTCAGACAGGCGCACTGGCGGACGCGCAGCGCGCATTTTCCCAGCGGTTGGATGGTCAACCTCCGCAATCGTGCCGTTATGAACAATCTGCGGGAAGTCAGCCAAATTCTCGCGCTTTATGACGGCGCCGGCCGGGACATCATGGGCATAAAGCTGCGTCATCAGCTCTTCAAAACCCATAGCCGCGTAGCGCTCTTTGAAAATATCGCCCAGCGCTTTGTGGTTTTGCAGCCTGGCTTGCGAGCTAGCAAAGCGTTCATCTGACAGCAAATGCTCAATCGACATGGCTTTCATGGCCCCGCGCAACTCACTGTCTGACATCAAACACATCGTGATGTAGTCATCCTCAACATGCGAGAGCCGGTAAAACATGCCGAACTCCGGCACCCGCACGACACCGTCTTTTTCTAAAAACGTGTAATTGTACATGCCATCCGCCCAGTGGAAGTGCACGGCAGCATCAATCATCGCGATGTCAATTTTCTGGCCCTCGGCCAAGCCGCGTTCCCGCGCGAGCAGGCCGGCCGTGATGGCTTGGGTCATGTGCAGCGCGGTGACTTTGTCGCATAAGATGCCCTGATAGAGCATTGGTCCGCCGGAAATGGGGTTGATTTGACTGTCCGCAATGCCCGATGCAACTTGGATGATAGGGTCATAAACCCGCGCCTTCGCAAGCGGACCGCTGGCGCCAAACCCTGTAATCGACGCATAGAGCAGGCGAGGGCAGCGCGCCTGCACCGCGTCATAGCCAAAGCCGAGTTTTTCAAGCGCGCCGGGCCGGAAATTTTGCAGCAAAACATCAGCCTTTTCCAGCAGCTGCCATAAGCTGGCTTTGCCCTTCTCCGTCTTGAGGTCGATGATAATGCCCTCTTTGCCGCGGTTGATGCTGGCATGCATCGCGGTCACGCCATTGCGCGACGTACCTGTGGTGCGGGCGGCATCCATCATGTCTGGTGCTTCCACCTTGATGACCCGCGCGCCATATTCGGCCAGCATGCCAGCGGCAAAAGGACCGGAGACGCTGGTGGATAGGTCAATGATTGTGATGCCGCTGAGCGGAGCGTTCAGGACTGGGTCTGGCATTGCTACCTCCTTAGGCATGTGATGTCGCCATTGTCCAAGACGAGAGGCTCAGCACAATGCTTCTTTTCCGCAGGGTTGCCTTGGGCTTGACAATTGCGCTTCTCCAAGGCCAGCCTTGATAGTGCAGCAAAAGGGGCAGGGCAGTGCGGGGCTTAGTGTTATTTGCGTTCATGTTGTTATTGCCTGCTATCGCAGCAGCGCAGCCCACGCCGCTTGAAGCGCCTGTCCAGCGCCCGCAGCGCGCTGAGCTGTCTGAGGACAGCAAAGCCCTGCAAGAAACGCTCACCAACATCATCGACGCCGAGGTGCGCGTGCGCAGGGATATCGCCGCCATCCGCCGGCGACTGCGGTTCACGCAGGACCGTATTGTCCAGCAAGACCTGAACGCCCAGCTGCAAGACAGGCGCACTGAGCTGCAAACCCTCAATAGCCGGCTCGAAGAGCTCGCCACCGGTATCCCGCCGGAGGAAATCAACCTCCCAGACCGCCCAGAATTCAATCTAGATGCCGAGCTTGACCAGCTGCTTGAACCGTTCGTCTCGATGATGAAGGTGGCAACAGAAGAAGCGCGCCAAATCGAACGACTACGGCAATTGCGGCGCTCCACAGAAGAACGCGCGGCCCTTGCTGAACGCGCTATTGTGGGCATTGAGAGTCTCCTGGCTCAAACACAGGGCCAAGAAGCCCGCAAACGCCTGCGCATCTTACTGAAGAACTGGCAAGAACGCCTGACTGCCGCGCAAGACTTAGAACGCACCACTCAGCGACAACTGGAAAACCGCCTCCAATCGCGCGGACGCGGCTCAGCAAGCGGCAAAGCCATCGGTGATTTCATTAGCACGAGAGGCCGCAATCTCCTGGCTGGCCTCGCGGCGCTTTTGGGCGTGATTATAGCAACGCGGGTCTTTGCCTATCTTGCCCATCGTTTCCTAGAGCGTCTGCATGGTAAGGACCACCCGCGCAGTTTCTCGCGGCGGCTCCTTCGGCTGGCCTTCAATGTGAGCAGCGTCATTCTCGCCTGCGTGGCGATGCTGTTCGTCTTCAACTACTACAATGACTGGCTGTTGTTCGGCCTGTTCGTCATCGCCTTTGTCGCAGGGATATGGGCGGTGATTAAAGCGCTGCCTAGCCTGGTCCAGCAGGCCAGCTTGCTGCTGAATTTAGGAGCCGTGCAGGAGGGCGAAGTCATCATCTTCAAAGACGTGCCTTACCTCGTCAAAAAGCTCGACTACTATACGACCCTTGTGAACCCAAAAATGCGGGGCGGCTCTTTCACGGTTCCCGTCACGGAGATGCAAGGGTATCATTCACGCCCGCTGGCTAAGGACGAAATGTGGTTCCCCTGCGATGAAGGGGACGTTGTCATCCTCTCTGACGAGCGCTGGGGCCGGGTGACGTTCATATCGCCCGAGCGGGTCGTCATGAAAGATGATGGCGGCTCAGATAACGTTTTTGACATTGCCGAATTCCTCTCCTTATCGCCACGCAACATGTCCCAAGGCTATCGGACGGAATGTCAATTTGGCGTCGACTATAAGCACCAAGCGATTGCCACGGATGAGTTGCCAAAACAAATGGCGAAAGACGTGCGCGGCTTTATCGAACTTAAGTTCGGCAAAGACAATGTGCGCAATGTTGCCGTTGAGTTCATCGAAGCGGGCGATTCGTCCCTCATTTACGAAGTCGAAGCGGACATGAAGCCAGCTGCCGCCTGGCGCTGGGAGGAAGTCCGCTTTGAGCTTGCACGCGCTGCTGTTGCCAGCTGCACAAAAAATGGATGGAATATTCCATTCCCCCACCTTTCCATTCATAAACTCGATTAACCCCAATCCTTTCGCACGTCAGGCCCCTGTTTTGACTCATTTTTGCTCGCTTGGAGCCCGCCTTTCCAAGATTGCCACATGGACACTTTGGTTCATGCTTACCAGCGCAGCTGTGTCCGCACAGGCCCAAGAACCGGTCACCTATGGCCAAGCGGGGCAGCAAGAGTTGTCTCCCAAGCTGGAAGAGCCAACCCTGGCAACGGGCATCACGCAGGAGAAGGACGAGAAGCGGGGCCCGACCAAAGCAGCCATACAAGAGACGCTCACCAATCTCATCGCCACAGAGCGCAGACTGCGCGAGGAGCTAACGGCGCTGCGCAAAGAGCTTGCAACAACCCAGGATGAAAGCCTGAGCTTAGAGCTCACCGAAGACATCGCCTTAAAGCGCGCTGAGCTGCAGCAAGTCTCAGCGCGAGTGGAGGAGCTCGCGACAGGTGTTGAAAATGGCGATTTTGACCTGACGACCCAGCAAGAATTTGACCTACAAACTGAGCTACAGCAGCTAATTGAGCCTTTCATCTCAATCATGAAAGCAGCTACCGAAGAGGCCCGCACGATTGAGCGCCTGCGGCGCATGGAGCAAGCAGCGCGCGACCAAAAAGATGTGGCTGACAAAGCGGTAAAAGGCCTGGAAGCGCTGCTAGAAGACGCAAAGGATGCATCAAGCAAAGCGCGTTTAGAAGCCTTGCTCACAGAATGGAAGAACAAGGCGCGGTCCTCGGGAGACCTTGCGGTCTCAACCCAGCGCCAGCTTGAAATCAAACTTAGCGAGCAAACCGACGTCACCGAAAGCAGCGGCGCTGCCATCAGGGAATTCCTCAGCACCCGCGGGCGCAATCTTCTCTATGGGTTTGCCGCGTTCGCCATTGTGTTTGGCGGCATGCGCCTTTTGGGCCGCGCCATCGGTGCGACGGCGCTTAAAGGCAAACGGCGAAACTTCACCCAAAGGCTTTTGCAGCTCATCTTTGCTGTTCTCACCATTGTGCTGTCCTATGTGGCCATGCTCGCGGTGTTTAATAGCCTGAATGAATGGCTGCTGTTTGGCCTGGGTATATTGCTTCTCTTGGCTGGCATCTGGCTGGTTCTCAAAACACTGCCGAGCTTGATTGAGCAAACGACTTTGCTGCTCAATCTGGGCGCCGTGCAGGAAGGCGAGCGCATCATGTTTGATGGTGTGCCGTTCCTGGTGCAAAAGCTCGATTTCTTCACGGACTTGGTCAATCCCAAACTGCGCGGCGGGCATTTCACTGTGCCCGTGAGCGAGCTGAGCGGCTTTCATTCCCGCCCCGTGGCCAAAGACGAAGTCTGGTTCCCCTGCGCGGAGGGTGACGTGGTGATTCTTGAAGATGAACGCTGGGGTCGCATCACTTTCCAATCGCCTGAAGCGGTCATCATGGAAGATGACGGCGGGTCAGACATCACTTTTGAGACGGCGGCCTTTCTGGGGCTTTCACCGCGCAACCTATCGCGCGGCTACCGCACGGAAACCGAATTCGGCGTCGATTATAAGCACCAAGCCATCGCCACAACTGACATACCCAAAATCATGGCCGCAGACGTACGTGCTGACATTGAGAAAATGTTTGGCACCGAGCATGTGCGCAATGTGGCCGTCGAGTTCATCAAAGCAGGTGACTTTTCGCTCATCTATGAAGTTGAAGCGGACATGACCGGCGCTGCTGCTTGGCAGTGGGAAGAGGTAAAATTCGCTCTCGCGCGCTTTGCGACGGACAGCTGCACCAAGAACGGATGGACCATCCCATTCCCGCACATCAGCTTGAACAAGCTCAACTAGGCAAGCGCTGCGGGCCTTTTGTGAAACCACGGCTGCGCCTTTTCCAGCTGAGCAGCCAGTGAAAAGAGTGTTTCTTCCTCTCCATAGCGGCCCGTAAACATGGACCCAATGGGCAAGCCACCTGCACCCCAATGCAAAGGCACACTCATCGAGGGCAGCCCGGTCTGGTTTGCCCAGGCTGTAAACGGCCCAAAGGTGGTAACGTCTTCCACATAAGCGTCAAAATCTTTTGGACTCAGACTCAACGTCCCAAGAGAAACGGGCGGCTTGGCGAGCGTCGGCGATAACACGACGTCAAAGTCCTGCATGAAGGTTCCGACATCAATGGCTGCCTTCTGAAACACCCTATTTGCCCGCGCATAGGCCGTCGGGCTCTGTTTGCTCGCCAGATTTGCCATCCAAGCTGTCACCGGTTCGACATCATCAGCGCTATAGCTGCGCCCCATTTGCTGCGCGCGGGCATCCAAAGCGAGTTTGGTTTCAATGGTGAGGACTGCGAGCATCGCATCATTGATGGCCGCTGCATCCAGTGTTGGCGCGGCCTCGACAACAGAGTGTCCCAAGCGCTCGCAAAGTGCTGCGGTTTCTTCGGCAGCCTTTAAACACGCCTCGTCTACCGCTGTTCCCGAAGGCGGCGAAAGCATGAGCGCGACTTTCAGCGGGGAGGGCGCCCGCAGTGTTGCTGCCAGAAAGCTTCCCCCTTTCGGCGGCGGCGCAGCGTAGCGCGCGCCAATTTCCGGCCCAGAGGTTAAATCCATCATCAAAGCACTATCGCGGACCGACCGCGTGATCACATGCGTTGTCGAAAGGCCCAGCCAGCCCTCGGTCTTGCCGCTGCCAAGCGGCACGCGGCCGCGCGAGGGCTTGAGACCAAAGACACCGCAGCAAGAGGCAGGCGTACGAATGGAGCCGCCACCATCGGATGCATGGGCAATGGGAACAACACCAGCCGCAACAGCGACCCCTGCGCCGCCAGAGGATCCACCAGCCGTCTTTGCCGGGTCCCAAGGATTGCGCGTAAGGCCGTGCTGCACGGATTCAGTCGTGCCAGTCAGGCCGAGCTCCGGAGACGTTGTTTTACCGAACGGCACAAGGCCTGCCGCCTGATAGCGCGTAACGAGGTTAGACGCCTTTGCGGGAACATTGCCTTGCCAAAACCGACTTCCATTGGTGGTCGGCACGCCAGGCATGTCGACCCAGAGGTCCTTGATAAGCGTTGGCACACCCGCCAGCGGCGCGTTCTTCGGGACTGCGCTTAGAGCTTCCTCACCATAGGGCTCAGCCCAATGGGCCATGAAGTTTAGCCTCTTGTTTGCACTGCGCGCCCGCGCGATGGAGGCAGAGAGGATGTCAGCAGCGGTAAAATCACCCCGGGCAATCAGATGTGCCAATCCCATGCCATCGCTCTTCAGCAGCGCACTTTCTGGCGTGCTTTGCGCAGCATGGACAAGCGGCGCAGATGCAACACTGGCCGCCAACGCTTGCAGAAAAACACGTCTTTGCATCGTCTCATTTCCTTTCACCGCATGCTCAGGCTAAGTCAGCAGCACAGAAATGTCAGTAGCTGACCTTGCAGCAGCGCTGCGTGCCCGTTATGACCCGGCCCACACATTATGCCTTTGAGTTCGGGACACTGCTTCATGACCACGATTATAGACATCACTGCGCGCGAAATACTCGACAGTCGAGGGAACCCGACCGTTGAAGTGGATGTGGAGCTGGAAGACGGCGCCTTCGGCCGTGCCGCTGTGCCGTCAGGCGCATCCACAGGCGCCTATGAAGCTGTTGAAAAGCGCGACGGGGATGACCGCTATATGGGTAAAGGCGTGCGCGAGGCGGTCGCCAATGTGAACGGCCCTCTCTTTGACGCCCTGGAAGGCGTTGATGCGCGCGACCAAACGGGCATCGACTCCATCATGCTGGAGCTTGATGGGACCGACAACAAGTCCGCGCTGGGCGCAAATGCTATTTTAGGCGTGAGCCTTGCGACGGCCAAAGCTGCTGCCTCCAGCAGCGCTTTGCCGCTGTATCGCTATGTGGGCGGCGTTCAAGCGAAACTCTTGCCGGTGCCAATGATGAACATCATCAATGGCGGCGCCCATGCCGATAACCCCGTCGACATCCAAGAGTTCATGATCATGCCCGTAGGCGCTGAGAGTTTGGCCGATGCCGTACGCTGGGGCGCTGAGATTTTTCACACCTTGAAGAAAAAGCTCGCCGATGCAGGCCTGAGCACAGCTGTTGGGGATGAAGGCGGCTTTGCGCCTGCCGTGAGCGGAACCGCCGAGGCTATCGACTACATCATGACCTCCATCGAAGCAGCAGGCTATAAGCCTGGCGAGGATGTCATGCTGGCACTCGATGCTGCAGCGACAGAGTTTTACAAAGACGGCAAATACATGCTGGAAGGCGAGGGCAAAGCGCTTTCGTCAGAGGACATGGCGCGCTACTTAGAAGACTTGTGTAGCCGCTACCCCATCTTCTCCATCGAGGACGGGATGGATGAAGACGACTGGGACGGGTGGAAGGCCCTTACCGAAGCTGTGGGCGATAAGGTGCAACTCGTTGGCGACGATCTGTTTGTCACCAATCCCAAACGCCTGAGCACAGGCATCGACAAGGGCGTTGCCAACTCCATCCTGGTGAAGGTCAATCAGATCGGAACGCTCACAGAGACGCTCGAAGCGGTCGATATGGCGCACCGTGCATCCTATACATCAGTCATGTCTCACCGCTCAGGCGAGACCGAAGACAGCACCATTGCGGACCTGGCTGTGGCGCTCAATTGCGGCCAAATCAAAACAGGCTCTTTGGCGCGGTCAGACCGGCTCGCAAAATACAATCAGCTGATCCGCATTGAAGAGCAGCTCGGCGACATGGGCGCCTATGCTGGAAAGTCGATTCTGCGTTAAAAATTTGAAAAGCCACACGGTTTTCTATTGACCTGCGAATCGCACTATGATTCGATTCAGGTCATGAAATACGCAGCTGTTAAGTCCACTGGCTTCCTCCAACGACTGGGTCTCCCAGTCGCATGCGTATTCGGCATCGCTTACTGCGTTTATCATACGCTGTCGGGCCAATTCGGCCTTCTCGCTTTGCCGCTGTATCAAAGCCACAAAGCAGAGATGGTGGAGCGTGCAGATGCCCTGGCGAGGGACATCAAACATGTTGAAAACCGGCTGGCGCTCCTCAACAATCAAGCGCTTGACCCTGACTTGGCTGAGGAACTCATTCGCCGTGATTTAGGCTATGTCATGCCGGGCGATATCCTGGTGCCTGTTCCACAGAATGAGAGTAAGTGACCCAACCGAACGTTCGGTTGAAATGT
>JBCCDR010000043.1:0-11873 GCA_039030675.1 Pseudomonadota bacterium
CGTCTATTCCTTCTACGGAAAGAACTATCTATATCGCGGCAACAAACTCGATCAGACACGTCTGGTTTCCGGATCCTTTGGCGGTGAAGTCACCAACCTGGTGAAACCAAGTAGAGACCAACGCCAGAGAGGCATCGACGGCAAAGTTGCATTCGCTGCCAATCAATCTGACATCATTGATATGCTGCCAAATGACCCGGAGCACATTCTCCTAGCCATTGATGACCGGGTGGATGGCAATGGTTATCCCAATGTTCGCAAGATAAACGTCCGAGCCGGCGACTACACGGTCTCGCAGCGCGCTAAGAAGGAAATCTATGACTGGCTGACTGACAAAGACGGCACCCCCCTTCTGGGCTATGGCACATATGTGGATCCACCCAAGGTTTATATCCACAAAAGCAAGCGCGATATCTGGTCACAAACCGCTATTACGGCATTAATTGACAAGTCCTATTATCCCATTGACCTGCATGAAGACGGTAAAACAGCTATTTTCACGGCGAAGAATGAGAAAGGCAGACGAAGTCTAGGTCGCTTCGATCTGACGAATGGAGAGCTTGTTGAGTGGCTCTATTCCAATCCGTTTTATGACATTGACGATCTATACTATTCTCAGGTGAATGGCCGCCTTGTTGGCACGGGCTATGTCGATACGGTAAGCCGCCAAATTTTTATGGAAGGCACAGAGAAAAACGTTCTTCAGTCCTTCAACGAGCAATTTCCCAATACGAGCAATCGTTTACTAAGCTCGGATGAAGAAGGCCGGCTGTGGTTGATCAGCACCGATGGCGGGCAAAGCACACCAAAGATCTATGCCTATGATGCGCTCACAGGCGGAGCGTCTGTCTTAGCTGATTTGTATGAGAATATTGAAGACGAGGACGTAGCACCGGTTAAGGCGCACCGGGTCATGATGCGAGATGGGCTGGTTATCGAGGTGTATGTCACCAATCCCGTTGGCCGCGGCAAAGGTCCATTGCCAACCATCATGATGCCGCACGGCGGACCAAGAGACCGTGATACTGCTGAATTTGACTATATGGCCCAACTTTTTGCCAATCGCGGATACCGGGTCATACAGCCCAATTTCCGCGGCTCTACGGGCTATGGGTCAAGGTTCACGAGCTTAGCTTATCGCGCTTGGGGCGGTGCGATGCAGGATGACGTGACCGATACGGCCAAATGGGCCATCGAGCAGGGTTACACAGACCCAGAACGCATATGCATCGTCGGATGGTCCTATGGCGGCTACGCAGCCATGATGGGCACCGTCAAGACGCCTGACTTGTATACCTGTGCTGTTTCTATCAACGGTGTAATCGATTTACCGATGCTGTGGACTGATGACCGCAAATTCATCTGGTACAGAGACATGCGCGAATCCATCGGTGAAAACCGCTCAGACCTCAAAGAGATATCGCCCTTTCACCAAGCCGATAAAACCAAAATCCCGGTCCTCCTTGTTGCCTCCAAAGACGACGACCGGGTGAGTTACCGACACTCCAAAAGAGCCTACAAAGCGCTGAAGAAGAAAAAGGTCGATGTGACGTATATCGAACTTAAATCTGGCGGTCACTCAGTTGATGTCGACGCCGAACGCATCACCATGTTCAAAGGCATTGACGCGTTCCTTGCCAAGCACCTTGGCCGAAACACCGATGGTTAGCGAACGCACTTATGGTCTTCTCAATAGGATCTGACCAACCCAATGCAAGACATCTGATGACAAAGCAGTTGTGGACACATAAGCACACCCTTCTCTTCAAACCCTTTGCCCTTCTGGGAGGCCCTTTCCGTGGCAGGAGGGATTGCTTTCAGTTGTTAAAAGCACTTGTTCTTTCGGTTTTACTTGGGGGATGGGGTAATTCGGCGAGCGCGTCGGATCAATCTGCTGCCGCAGTTCCGCCGCTTTATCCGGCAAAGTCGTTTGCCGAACTACCCATGGTTATGCAGCCGAAACTGTCGCCCGATGGCAAATCGGTTGCCTATATCACCAGCGCTGTTGATGGACGAAAAGGGGCAGTGGCGCATCCCATCAATGGCAAAACAAAAAGCAATACAATTTATATGCCCCATCTGGATAAAGCGGACGTGTTGTGGGTCGCATGGGCAAACAATGATGTTTTGTTGGTTGCTTACAGTTTTTTTGCGCCAAACCCGTTTTATCAAGGCGCACAGGTCGAACAAACACGGCTTCTGGCGGCAAGCTTGAAGGACGGCGCTTACAATCTTGTCAAAGCGTCGCGAAAACAGAAGCTCAAGACGCGCGACGAAAACCCTGTTCCCAGAAAAAACCAGTCTATCGCCGCTAATCAAACTGACATTGTTGATTTTCTTCGTGATGACCCGGAACACATCTTGCTCGCCACAGATAGCGACGTAACAGGACGCATAGATGTGCGCAAAATCAATGTCAGAACTGGCAAATACAAGATTGTACAGAAGGGCCGCAACGGTATCTACGAGTGGCTTACAGACAGCGAGAATGAGATTGCGCTGGGCTATTCCGTTTTCGATGACAAGCCCAAGCTCTTCATTTCTAAAAAACACGAAAAAACATGGTCTTATGATGCCATATATGCGCTGCTCGCGCAGGATTTCATACCGATCTGGCTGTACGCGGAAGATGCAACCGGCGTTTTTTACGCTGAAAATGCATTTGGACGACGCAGTTTTGCCCGGTACGATCTCATAACCGGAAAACTGATTGAAACGTTTTATTCGCACGCGCAGTATGACGCGTCTATCTTGTCCCGCAACACTGCGAATGGTGACATCATCGGGTCGGGGTATGTAGACACACAGCAGCGTCAAATATTTTTCAAAAACCCAGAACGAAAAATGCTGGCAGCTGTAGATACGGTTTTCACCAACGCTTCAAACCGACTCTATAATTCTGATGACACACGGCAGACTTGGTTGCTTTCAACATCCAAGGCTGGAGTACCGAAAAAATACTACCGATTGGATTGGTCGATCAGAGAATTGTTGCCTTTCGCAAAAGAGTACCCGGACCTCGATGACACCCACTTAGCAGCACCAACAATGCGTAAGATTACTATGCGTGATGGCCTGGAGATTGAGGTCTACATCACACTGCCTTTAGGCCGCGGCAACCGAAATTTACCAGCTGTTTTAGTACCACATGGCGGTCCCTGGGCACGGGATGACGCTGGCTTTGACGCTCAAGCACAGTTTTTTGCCAACCGTGGGTACGTCGTCCTTCAGCCCAATTTTCGCGGCTCTGCGGGTTACGGCAAGAAGTTTGAAGATCTTGGCATCGGACAATGGGGCAAAGCCATGCAGGATGACTTAACAGACACAGTGTCATGGGCAGTCAAGGAACGCTTGGTTGATCCTAAGCGTGTTTGCATTGTCGGAGGGTCTTATGGTGGCTACGCAGCGATGATGGGCGTCGTCAAAACACCAGATCAATTTCAATGTGCAATTTCAATAAATGGTGTGATCGATATCCCCCGCTTGTGGCGGGACGACAGGAAATATCTGTTCTACAAACGATTTCGTGAGAAATTAGGCAGCCCGGCCTCAGACCTTAGTAAGATTTCGCCCTTCCATAGGGCGAATGAGATCACCAAACCGGTTCTGTTAATAGCGGCCAAAGACGATTGGCGTGTGAACTATAAGCACTCATCCAGCATGTACAAAAAACTCAAGACCCTCAAAAAACCAGTTGAGTATCTTGAGCTAAAAACTGGCGGCCATGGCATTGATGTAGATGCAAACCGCATCAAATGGTTCAAAGCCATGGACGCTTTCCTGGCCAAGCACCTAGGTCAAAGCACGGACGGTTGATCCATTAACCGCCCATCTGCTCAATAGCATCGGAGAGTGCCACCAGGCGGCGAGCGTTTTCGACGTGGAGATTTTCGATCATTTTGTTGTCGACGACAGCAATGCCTTTGCCTTGTTTAGAGGCTTCTTCATGAGCGGCGATGATGCGGCGGGAGAAGTCAACCTCGGCGGCGTCGGGCGCGAAGGCGGCGTTGGCGGCGCTGACTTGGTTGGGGTGGACCAGCGTTTTGCCGTCAAAGCCCAGTTCTAGCCCCTGCTGGCAGCTTTGGGCGAAGCCGGCTTCATCTTTGAGGTCAGCATAGACCCCGTCTAGAATTGTCAAACCCTCAGCGCGCGCTGCGAGCAGGCAGAGGGACAGGCTGGTCACGACTGGGAGCCGCATGGGCGTGTGATGGGCCTGCAGGTCTTTGACCAAATCCGACGTGCCCATCACAAAGCAATCCAGACGCTCGTGTGCACTGGCAATCTCCAAGGTGGCAAACATCGCGCGCGGCGTTTCCATCATGACCCAGATTTTGGTGGTCTCTGGCGCGCCGAAGTCATGCATCATTTGCGCGAGCGTGACGACTTGCTCTGGCAATTCCACTTTCGGCAATAGAATGGCGTCAGGTCCTGCTGCGCTGGCCGCTTTGATGTCCTCGCTTGCCCAATCGGTGTCGAGACCGTTTACGCGAATGATGAGCTCGCGGGCGCCATAGCCGCCGCCTTGAACAGCCGCGCAGACCTGGTCGCGCGCAGTCTCCTTCGCATCGGGCGCGACGGCGTCTTCTAAATCAAAGATGTAGCCATCAGCCGGCAAGGTTTTTGCCTTCTCAAGCGCGCGGGCGTTTGAGCCTGGCATGTACAAAACGGAGCGGCGGGGCCGAAGGGAGGACGTCATAGCGCTTTCCAACAAAACCAATAGAAAAACCTGTGGCTGCTTAGCGCTGGTTTGGAGCCAGAGCAAGACCTCTTGCCGCACGCTGCCGCCCAGTTTACGCTGGGCGTGAAATTGCCGAGGCCAACCGCATGACTATCAAGCTCCTTATCGGCTTTGTTTTAATTGTTGTAGGCGCTGAAGGCTTTTTGCGCGGTGCTGGCGGCCTGCGCGATGTGATGAAACTGCCGCCTTTCGTGATCGGCCTTCTGCTCATCGGTTTCGGCACATCCGTGCCTGAGCTTGCCATCGGCGCTGGCGCCACCCTTGCCCGCTTTGAGGCGGTGGCGCTGGGCATGCTGCTGGGCAGTTTTATTGTGAATTTAGCGCTGCTCTTGGGGATTTGCGTGCTGATCAAGCCAATTACGCTGAGCAACAAAGCCATTGGTAAGGATGGCGCAGCCATGGTGATCGCCGCGCTTTATCTGCTCGCCGGGTGTGTTTTAAAGCCAACGGGGTGGATGTGGCCCGTCCTCGGCTTAGCGCTGTTCGCCACCTACATGGGCCTGACGTTTGTTGAAGAAGGTCGACTGTCCGGCACAGGCATTATGGCCCGCAAAGCCGATTTTGTCAGAAGAGGCCCGACCCACACGGCGCTTAATCTCATTCTGCTCGTGGGCGGCCTAGGCGCCATTGTCTTTGGCAGCGGCCAGTTGATTGAGGGCGGCGTTGGCTATGCTGCCGATATGGGCGTGCCTTTAACCGTCATCGGCATTGCGATTATTGCCATTTTCACCTCCATTCCCGAAGCCGTCGTGAGCATTCACAGCACATTGAAAGGCCAAGGCGATGTGGCCGTTGGCAACTTGCTTGGCTCCAACATCTTCAATCTGCTGCTCATTCTGCCCTTGTGCCAGTTGCTGCTGCCCTCTGGAGCGAGCTTTTATGCAGGGCCGTGGTCCATGCATGCGTTTGCTGCTCTGATGGTCGGCCTCGTCGCCTATGGTTTCATCCTGACAAACCGCGCTATTGGGAGGTTGGATGGGGCAGTTTTGCTACTCATCTATGGCTGCTATCTGCTGGCAACCCTGTTCCAATAAACACCATATGGACACCTAAAAAATGACGCAAAGCGCAGACGCGAGCAATGCATTAGCCGGGCGCGTGGCCCTCGTCACCGGCGCTTCCAGCGGCCTGGGCGCTGCAACGGCCGCCGCACTTGGGGCAGCGGGCGCGACTGTCTATGTGCTTGGTCGCAATGAAGCGGGCCTGACTGCAACGCTGGAGGCAATCACAAAGGCTGGCGGCCCGGCGGGGCAGCTGATAGTGGCGGATCTCGGCCAATCCGGCGCGGCGGCTGCAGCTATCGAACGCGTTGCGAGCGACGCTGGCCATATCGATATCCTGGTCAACAATGCCGCCATATATCATGGTGGCACCATTGCCGAGCAAACGGCTGACATGTGGCGCGATATGTTCCAGGTGAATGTGCTCTCGCTCTTAGAGGCAGCGCAGGGGGCTGTCGCGCATATGCGTGCACAGAAAACGCCTGGCCATATCGTCAATATCTCCTCTCTGTCAGCGCGGCTTGACCCGGGCGGCAGCTATGGCGCCAGCAAGGCAGCCGTCGACAAAATTTCCGAACAATTGCGCGATGAGCTTGAAGGCGATGACATCCGCGTTGTGAACATTGTGCCCGGCGCCTTCTCCACAAATCTGGGGCGCAACATGACACCTGAGCAACTTCAAGGCCTCATGGACGCGTTTCAGCGCGCGCCAGTAGAGCCCGATGAGGAAGGCCGCACCGCGCTGGTGGGCCTGCCTGACGATATCGCTCGCGCTGTCCTTTACGCCGTGTCTCAGCCAATCAACATCAATATCGGTGAGATGGTGGTCCGCCCGGCGATGAACACCACACTCTAGCCGAGCTCTTCCGCCCGGGCTTTCGCAGCGGCAACGGTCTGAGAGATGAGCGGCTCGAGCCCGCTGCCCTCTTTCATCAAAACGTCCAAGCCAGCCTGGGTGGTGCCGCCAGGGCTGGTCACCTTCACGCGTAGCTGCGTCGGCGTATCGACGGCCGTGGCAGCCAGAACGCCAGCGCCGCGCACTGTTTCAATTGCGAGTGTTTGCGCGACCTCTTGGCTCAGGCCCTGCTGCTCGCCTGCCAGGGTCAGGCATTCAATCATGTGAAACACATAGGCGGGCCCTGACCCGGACAGCGCAGTTACCGCGTTAAGGTCGCTTTCTTGCGGCACCCAGACCGTCGCGCCGACTGCGCCAAGGAGGGTTTCGCATAAGGCGCGCGCGTCTTCGCTCACGCTGGGCTGCGCAAACAGACCTGTCACGCCTTTGCCGACGGCCGCTGGCGTATTGGGCATAGTCCGCACGACCCCGCCCAATTCCGGCAAAGCAGCGGAAATCGTCTCAATGGATGTGCCGGCCATGATGGACAGTCCAATGGTCTCTCCATCACAGGCGCCTGCAACGCTGGCCGCTGCATCGTCAAAAATCTGCGGTTTAACCGCCAAAACCAAAACGCTGGCAATCATATCCGCCAGGGTGCGCGACGCGCATTGTTCCTCCCCGATATCAAGGTCGGGAAGGCCGCGCTCGGCCACAAAGGGGTCGACGATAAAGATATGCTCGCGCGGCAAGCCCTGCCCCAGCCAGCCAGCTAAAAGCGCCTTGCCCATGTTGCCACAGCCAAGCAAAACGAGCGGCCGCTCAGCGCTGATAAGATCAGAAAATTCAGACATCGGTCAGCCGCGGCTAGGCATTGCCGACGGTATCAAGCATGGCTGCTTCTACAGCCTCAGCCGGGCTTTTTCCCGCCCAGAGCACGAATTGAAACACCGGATAGAAGCGGTCACATTCGCCCACGGCTGTCTGCACTAAGGCATGGGCGTGATTGGGCGATAGCTGCGCAAGCTCGTCCAGGAAAGTGGCATGGCGATAAAGCAGCGCGTCGCCATCCGTCCAGCTTTCAAAATGACCCATCCAAAGGCGCTCATTGATTAAGGCAAGCGTTTCACAAATGGGTCCGCGCTTTGCCTCTGGCACCTTTAAATCGAACATGTTGACGGCCTGAAGGACACCTTCGGCTTGGCGCCAAAAGAACCGGAGTTGATAATCGCACCACCCGCTTGGCACGACAGCTGTTATCTCTTCATCGCCCTCGCGCTCGAACGACCATTCATTGGCTTCAAACAACTCCTCGACACTGTCGAGAGGATTAGCCAGGGTTTCGCTTTGATTTTCGTGCTGCATTAGGGTCATGAAAACCGTCTCCCGAAGCTCGGGGCTGGCGCAGGCGGCCAACCCGTCTGTTGGCGCGAATCACGTGAAAACTAGATATAGACCAAATCCGCTTCACAAGACACAACATATCGTGTCACGGCCCATAGGCAAACGCAACAGCTGGTCTGCTGCGTCACTGAAGTTTCATGTGGATAAGTGCTTAAGCCTTTGCAGCCGGCTTTGTGGCCCTTTTAGCGGCGGGCTTGCGCGCCGGCTTTTTTGCTGCGGGTTTTTTCGCGGTCGCCGCTGTTTTGCGCGGCGCGGCGCGCTTGGGCGCTGGTTTTGGCGCCACCGCAGCCTTTAGCGCGGCAATTTCCTCAAGCAGCTTTTCATTCTCTTCACGCGCTTTGAGCGCCATGGTCCGCACCGCCTCAAACTCGTCACTGGTGACCAAGTCCATGTCGGCCAGCATGTCTTCCATGCGGGTTTTGAGCGCCGCTTGAGCCTCATCACGCAGGCCGCCGAGCGTGCTCATGGCGCTAGAGGCCACTTTTGCAAAATCCTCAAAGAGTGGGTTGCGCTCTGCCATAGCTCATCCTTTATGCCACGCCTGGTAAGTAGGCTGGTTTACAGCAAATTTCAACGCGTCAAAGCGCGCTTTGCGCGCAGCGCTTGACAGGTAAGGCTCTGCCAGCGACATCTCCAGCACTCTCATTCTCGGCAAAAGGCGCTCTCATGCTCACCCTCGCTGCCATGGGCGTCCTGCCCTATCCGGACATCGGCCCCTTCCTTTTTGAAATAAATGGCTATGGGCTGCGCTATTATTCGCTCGCCTACATCGTGGGGCTGGGCCTTGGCTGGTGGTATATGCGCCGCTTGGTGACGCGCCCAGGCTCTGCCATGAGCCAAGCCCATGTGGATGATTTTCTGATGTGGGCCACGCTTGGCACCATCATTGGCGGCCGGCTCGGCTCTGTGCTGTTTTACAATTTCGAGCAAAGCTTGGCGGACCCGATTTCCATTCTCATGGTCTGGAAAGGCGGCATGAGTTTTCATGGCGGGCTCCTCGGCGTCACAGCCGGCATTATTCTCTTCGCGCTGAAAAACAGACTGTCGCCGCCAGGTGTTGGCGACCTTGCCGCAGCGACGGTTCCCATCGGCTTGTTTTTTGGACGCCTTGCAAACTTCATTAATGGAGAGCTCTACGGGCACCCCACCGATGTGCCCTGGGCCATGGTCTTCCCCGGCGACCCAGCGCAAGTCCCGCGCCATCCGAGCCAGCTCTATGAAGCCTTTTTGGAAGGCCTTGTGCTCTTCTTTATCTTGCGGTGGATTTACATGCAGACGCTTGTGGGCCGCTGGCATGGGTTTACGACGGGCGTGTTCCTCATCGGCTATGGCAGCTTCCGCTTCCTCGTTGAGTTTGTGCGCAAGCCCGATGACCATATTGGCGTGCTCAGCACCGGGCTGACTATGGGCCAAACACTCTCCATACCCATGGTCCTCATCGGCGCCGTGTTTGTCCGCTATGCGCTCAATACAAAGACCACAGGCGTGCCCTCGCGGATGAAGGCAAAGCCCGTTAAGTGAACGAGCTCCAAGCGCTTATCATTGCGGAGATAGACCAAAACGGTCCAATGCCGCTTAGCCGCTATATGAGCCTGTGCCTGAGCCATCCGCAGCATGGCTACTATATGACCAAAGAGCCTTTTGGCGTGTCAGGGGATTTCACCACAGCGCCGGAAATCAGCCAAATGTTTGGCGAGCTCATAGGCCTGTGGATTGGCGACCTATGGACACGGCAAGGCAAACCAAGCGGTCCCATCTTAGCAGAGCTGGGACCAGGCCGCGGCACCCTCATGGCCGATGCGCTGCGAGCGCTTCAAAAGGTGCCCGATTGGCCAGACGCGCCCGTCCACTTCGTTGAAACCAGTCCACGATTGCGGGCTATTCAAGCGCAAGCGCATCCTGGCGTGACTTGGCATGACACGGCAGAGACCCTGCCCGACGATGGCCCTCTCTATATCGTTGCAAACGAACTTTTCGACGCGCTTCCAATAGACCAATGGGTCAGGACGGAAAGAGGCTGGGCTGAGCAATCGGTCACGCATGCAGACACAGACCTGCAATTCACTTTGAAAGATGTGGCCGAGCACCCCAATTTGCCGAGCGACGCAGCGCCTGGGGACACCTACGAACGTTGCCCTATCGGCGAACGCCTATGCAGCCAACTTGCTTCCCAGGTCATGAAAGCTGGCGGTGCGGCGCTAATCATAGACTATGGCTACACCTCCCAAGCAGCCGGCGATAGTTTGCAGGCGATGAAGAACCACAGTTATGCGGACCCTCTAAACGACCCCGGCGAAGCCGACCTGACGGCGCATGTGAACTTCGGCGCGCTAGCTGGGGCTGGACGCACGGCCGGCGCCACTATTTATGGCCCGGCAACGCAAAACCTTTTTCTGGGCCAGCTTGGCCTGCCCCTACGCGCGCGGGCGCTTGGCGGCACGGCCTTGCGTGATGCGGCGCGTTTGATGGATACTGCCGCCATGGGAGACTTGTTTAAAGTCCTGGCGATTGCGCCGCCAACCAGCCCTCCTCCAGCAGGATTTGCGCCATGACCCACCCGCCGTTCCTCACCAGCAAATTGCTTGGCGCCATTCCGGGCATCGAGCACGGCTTCTTCACCCGTCAAGGCGGCATCTCCAAGGGCCTCTACAGCAGTCTCAACACAGGATTTGGCTCGTCTGACGACCGCGCCGCTGTTGAAGAAAACAGAGACCGCATTTGCGCTGCCCTCGGCACCACCACGCTTCACACCGTTTATCAGGTCCACTCAGCGCGGGTCGTTGCAGCAGAAAACGCGGGCGAGGAAGCCGATGGCCTGGTGAGTGATATACCAGGCGAAGCCGTTGGTGTGCTGACCGCTGACTGTGTCCCTATTCTCATGGCCACAGCTGACGGCAGCAAAGTGGCTGCGGTGCATGCTGGCTGGAAGGGCGCCGTCAACGGGATTGTGTCGAGCGCTCTCAAAGCCATGGGCGGCGGCGAGATTGTTGCCGCCATCGGCCCGGCCATCGCCCAAGACAGCTATGAAGTGGGAGCAGAGGTACGGCAAGCCGCTGCAGACCCCGCGTTTTTCAAAGACAATGGGAAACCCGGCAAATTCCAGTTCGACCTGCCCGGCTTTGTCGCCAAGAAACTGCAGGTCGCCGGCGTGAGCCAGCTGGAGATTTTACGTGAAGACACCTACAGCCAGCCGGACCGGTTTTTCAGCTACCGCCGCGCGACCCATTTGGGCGAGCTGGATTATGGCCGGCAAATCTCCGTCATCGGGCGCAAAGGCTGAGGAATTCGCTAGTAGAATGGGCGGCGCAAACAGTCAAAGCTGACGTCTGCACACCGCGGAGGATTTGCCATGACCCTGCCCTTTCCAAACGACCCTTTTTTAACTGGATATTGGGCGCCTTTTGGCGCTGAAATTGACGCGCCTGATTTGGTCATCGAAGGCGACCTGCCCGACAGCCTAAACGGCACTTTCTACCGGAACGGCCCTGACCCAGCCTTCCCGCCCAAAGAAGGCAACAAATACCACGTCTTCGATGGCGACGGGATGATCTATGCGCTGTCATTGGGCGATGGCAAAGCCTCGCTGAAAAATCGCTGGGTGCGCACGCCAAAGCTCGACCAAGAACAAGCAGCGGGGCGCAGGCTCTTCGGTGTTTTTGGCAACCCGGCCTTTAATGACCCCGGCATCAACCCGATGGACTATAATACGGCCAACACACACATCTGGCCGCATGCGGGCAAGCTCTATGCGCTCATGGAAGGCTGCCCCCCCATTGAGTTGGATCGTGACAGCCTGGAAACTCAGGGTCCAGAAACCTACGGCGGCGGCGTTGTGGGGCCATTCACGGCACACCCGAAAACGGACGCTCATACAGGAGAGATGTTCGCCTTTGGC
>JBCCDR010000044.1:0-11855 GCA_039030675.1 Pseudomonadota bacterium
ACCGTTGGGGATGTGTGTGACCTTTTTCGCAGCCTTTGGAAAGCGGCGCTGTAAATCCTCAGCCAAGGAGGGCGAGACAGCGATCACCCGATGCGCAAAGCGCATGGCAGCGCTTTCCCCCATGCGCAGCATCGCGCGGGCAAATTTGTTCCATTTGGCGCGGTCATAGTCTTTGCCGTGGTGGGTGACGATCACCTCAAAACCCAACAGCCGGGCGAGCGGGGCAAGCAGGGATGGACCGATGGCGTGAATGTGGAGAACGTCCGCCCGGTCCACCCACGCAGCGCCTATGGCGGCGGCAGTGCCAAGAATGGCTTCAAGGCTCACATGGGTGGGAGATGGCACAGCGCGGACCTTCACGCCGTGATAGGTACTATCGCCATCCGGCAGGTAGGGCGCGCGTCCATAAACCGTCACATCCACGTCCGGATCCAACGCCATCAGCCGGGGGTAGAGATCCTGGCAATGCGCTTCCACGCCGCCCATGATGTTGGGGATGCCTCTTAGGCCAGTCACTGCAATCTTACGCATTCTGCGCTCCTGCCAAGTGAAAATGTGCAGGAAGTATGGGTGTGTTTTGAGGTCACGCTCCAAGGACAAAACTGTGGCCTTAGGGCATCATTGTTGCGATGCAATATTTGCTTAGGTTAGGCTTATGTCACACGTGATTCGTTAAAGGAAAACACGGCATGGCTCTCCCTTCAGAACCCTCTCGCCTTGGTGAGAAGACGCCCTCTCATATACCGTCTCTGGCAACGGTGGAGACGACCCAATATTCCATTAAACCTTCAATTTTAAACGGAAAAGTTCGCGTAAGCGGCGCGAAGAACAGCGTGCTGCGTTTGATGGCAGCGTCGATTTTAACGCCCGAGGCAATCACGCTGAGCAACTACCCAGCCACCCTTCGCGACGCACAAGTGCACACTGAAATGCTCAAAGCGCTCGGAAAAAGTTGTGACGTAAGCGACACGACTTTGTGCATCACTGAAACGGCCGCTTTAAGCACTGATTTAAAATGGGACGGGCGGTCCATTCGCAACACGCTTTTGATCTTAGGAGCCTTGGTTGCAAGGACCGGACGCGGCAGCGTTCCCTTGCCAGGCGGCTGCAAATTAGGAGAGCGAAAGCACGACCTTCATGTGATGCTTTTAGAAGCGCTGGGCGCACGCGTTTGGGAAGAGGATGGACGCCTGAACGCCCAGGCGTCAGGCGGACTTCAAGGCGCAGATATCCATCTGCCCATCCGCTCCACTGGCGCGACAGAGAATGCCCTGCTCTGCGCGAGCCTTGCCCAAGGCACCTCGACAATCTGGGGGCCGCATATCCGGCCAGAGATTATTGACTTGATAGATTTCCTCACCGCCATGGGGGCAGACATCACAGTCTACGGACAAGAGCGCATCGAGGTTATCGGCGCGCAGCGTCTTGGCGGGGTCAAACACCGGGTCATGCCGGATAACATGGAAGCGCTCACCTGGCTCATCGGCGCGGTGATTACGGGCGGGGATGTGGAGATCTTTGATTTCCCCACCAAGCATTTGGAAGTGCCCCTCACCTTCCTGCGCGAAAGCGGCGCGCGCTTTCATGTGGGCGATGAAAGCCTGATCGTGCGCGGCGGGACTTGCTATCCCGTGGAGATCAGCACAGGGCCCTATCCGGGCATTAATTCTGATATGCAGCCGCTTTTCGCCGTCTATGGCGCCTGCGCGCGCGGGCAAAGCCGCATTGTCGATCTGCGCTTCCCCGGCCGCTATGGCTATGCCGAAGAGCTGGCGAAGATGGGGCTTCTTTATAGTGACGACGACAACCTGCTAACCATTCGCGGCGGCGCTGATTTCAAAGGCGCCCGCGTGCGCGCGCTTGATCTGCGTGCGGGTATTGCGCTCACGCTGGCAGCCTTAGTCGCCGATGGGGAGACGATTATCGAAGATGCCTGGCAGATTGAGCGCGGCTATGACCGGATCATCCCCAAGCTGCGCGCTTTGGGCGTTGATGTGAGCGTGCGTTAGGCTGAAACGATGTACGCCAAATCACACACAGCCGCGCTTACTCAGGCGCTCCAGGCGGCCGATGTTGGGCGCGTGGAGGCCAATGTCAGTTTAGCAAGCTGCAGCTGGTATGAGATTGGTGGGCCAGCGGACCTGATGGTCCATCCACACTCACTGGAAGCGCTGCAACAGACTCTGTCCCTTATTCACGCGCATGACGTGCCCTTCTTTATAATGGGCGATGGCTCCAATGTGATTTTCGATGATGCTGGCTTTCGCGGTGTCGTCGTGCGGCTGGGGCGTGCGCTGGCCGACATAAAAATCGAGGGCACCACAGTGACCGCGCAGGCCGGCATCTGGGTGCCGCGCTTAGCGCTGGAGCTGGCCCGGCGCGGCCTCACGGGCCTTGAGCATATTGTGGGCATTCCCGGCACGCTTGGCGGACTGGTGGTGATGAACGGCGGCAGCCAGCGCAAAGGCATTGGATCGCATATCATCAGCGTGCGCTGCGCCGATGAGGCAGGTCATCTCATGGAATACTCCCATAAAGACTGCGCCTTTGCCTATCGCCGTTCGGCTTTGCAGCGGCCCGACCGGGTGGTGCTGAGCGTGACCATGCAGCTGGAAAAAGCACCGCCCTCCCAAGTGCGCCGGGAGATGATTGAGATCCTCGCCAACCGGCGCAAGAAATTCCCAAAGCAGTATCCCAATTGCGGCTCCGTCTTCCTAAGTGACCCGGCGATGTATGATGTCATCGGCCCGCCGGGAAAAGCTGTGGAAGACGTCGGGCTGCGCGGGCTGAGCAGCGGCGGTGCGCAGATCTCGCCCATTCATGGGAATTTCATCATCAACAAGGGCGGCGCGACGGCGCGCAATGTGCTGCAGCTGATCTACAAAATGCGGCAAACCGTCGGTGAGCAGAAGGGCTATTGGATGGACTGCGAAGCCCGCTTTGTCTCGCGCCTCGGCCATGTATTGCCCGCTCACCAAGCCGCGGAAGTCTTATATGGCGGCCATCAAACCCACACCTTGCCAGACCCATTAAGGGCTTTGTTATGACAGCGGCCCAAGACCATCGCCCTGCCGTGCGGCGCAGCTTCTTAAGGGATGTGAGCTCGGTGGTGCAGACCAAAGTGGCTGTGCTTGGCTTTGGTTTCCTCTCCAGCATCCTCCTCGCGCGCTATCTGGGCGCGGAGGGGCGCGGCCTGCTTGCGGCCCTGCTCGTTGTGCCAACGGTGGTCATGACGTTTTGCGAGCTGGGTATTCGCCAAGCCAGCGCTTTTTATGTGGGGCAGAAAGAGTATTCGCTCAGGCAAGTGGCAAGCACCTTGTGCGGGCTTGGGCTGATCACAGTGGCCATCGCCCTGGCGGTCTGCGCGCTTTATTTCAAACTGTCTTGGCTGCCGGCTTACAACTGGTCGCTCATTGCGCTGACCCTGTGCTTGGTCCCAGCGAAGATCATTCAAAGCTACGCCTCCGGGCTCTTCCTCGGCGCCGAGCGCATCACCGACTTTAACCGCGTCTCATGGCTACCTGCTATTGTGCGCGCGGTTTGCATTCTCGCCCTCGTTGCTGGCCTGCAGGTCGGTATTTGGGGCGCGCTGTGGGCTGAGGTCCTGGCCGCCGGCGCAATGACGGGCTATGCGCTCTGGCTCATCTTTCCCATGGTGGAATTGCGCGTCGAATTCGACTGGCAGCTGGCCAAACGGCTGGTCCGGCTGGGCGTTGTCTATGCCGCCTCGCTGTTCGCCATCACGCTGCTTTACAAGCTCAATATCCTGCTGCTGCAGCGTCTCAGCACGCTTGACGAGCTGGGCCGCTATAGCGTCGGCGCCAATTTAGCCGAGTACATCTGGCAGCTCTCAGCGGTCATGGGCGCCATCATCTTCTCGCGCAGCGCCAATGCGAAGAACCGGCCAGACTTCAGCAAAAAGATCTTTGTTTTGCTGCGTCTCACCTTTCTCGTCGCCGTGCTTGGCGCCGCCTTTCTTGCCATGGCCGCGCCTTTGGCTGTGCCGTTGCTCTTCGGTGATGACTTCACCAGCAGTGTCCAGGTGGTCTTTGCCATGCTGCCAGGCATTGTGGCCTTCGTGCTGGTGAAAATCCTCAACATGGACCTGGCCGGGCAAGGCAAGCCGTGGGTGACGCTCAGTGTCGTCGTGCCAGCGCTTGTACTGGATGTGGCCCTCGCCTTTTGGCTGATCCCGCGCTACGGCGCTGTGGGCGCAGCCAGCGCGGCCAGCATCACCTATGGGGCCAGCGGCCTCCTTTATGTTCTCGTTTATGCACGGGCCACGGGCACGGCTGTGCGCGATATTGTGACCTACAGGCGGAGCGATTTTGACACGCTTTGGGCCAAGCTTGGGAAGGCAAAACGATGACACAGGATGCCACGGCCTTGCCGCGCGTCTCGATCGTGACGGTGTATTATAACCGCGAAGCCTATGTGGCAGACGCCATCGAAAGCCTGCTGGCACAAGACTATCCCAATCTGGAAATCATCGCCGTCGATGATGGCTCCACTGACGGCACCCTTGCTGCGTTAAGGCGCTATGAGGATCCGCGCTACCGGGTTTTAACAAAGCCCAATTCCGGCTTCACCGATACCATCAACCACGGCATCCAGGCCAGCGACGGCACCTATTTGGCGATCCATGGCTCCGGCGACATTTCCTATCCAGCGCGCATCTCAAAACAAGCAGCAGTGCTACGCGCGCGCGAGGGCATCGGCTTGGTCGGCTGCCATGTAGCCATTGAGCAAAACCCAGGCGACACAGCCAAAATCCGCGCCCGCACCAAACGCGGGAGCCTCGCTGACACCATCGCGGCCTCCAACCCCTTCACGCACGGCGAGGTCATGGTCCGCCGCGCGCTCTATGACCGTGTTGGCGGCTATCGCCCGTTTTTCCAATATGCCCAGGACCGAGATTTATGGGTCCGCATGGCGCGCCATAGCGACTATGATATCGTGCCGGAAACGCTCTATCTGCGCCGCAAGCTTGATGGCGGGGTCGCTGTGTCACCCACGAAACTGTTGATGCAGGCCTATTTCTCCGATTTTGCCATCCAATGCGGCGCCAGCGTTGATGCCCATGGCAAGGACTTGCTAGACCGCCATGGGCCCAAAGCGCTGTTTTGGCGCAAGCGCTCCAAAGCCCTATCGAAAAAACTCTCCGGCTACGCGCTACAATGGCTGCGCCGCGGCGAGGCTGAGGCCGCACAGATGTTGATGGAGGCTGCGCTTGCCGAAGGACGCTTGCCCTCAACGCTGGTGAAAAGCGGCCTGTGCCGCCTCCACACCTGGCCCGCCATTTGGCGCCTTCTCGTCACGCCCATGCTGGACCGCTATAATATGGTGAGGCCGCAGTTATGAGCCACCCGCCCCGCTTTAGCGTGATCATCCCCGTGCACAACAAAGAGCGCCACGTGGCCGCCGCCCTCCAAAGCGCGCTGGGGCAAAGCTTAGCGCCCTACGAAATCATCGTGATCGACGATGCCTCAAGCGATAGCAGCGCCGCTATCGTGCAGCACTTTGAGAACCAGGTGCGGATTCTGGCCCGCGACGTGCCGGGCCCAGGCGGCTATGCGGCGCGCAATCTGGGGATTCAAGAGGCAACTGGGGAGTGGATCGCCTTCCTTGATGCGGACGATATCTGGTCGCCCAGCCATCTCGCAGACCTCGCAAAAGCGTTGCAAAACGCACCCACAGCGGGCTGCCTCTGTAGCCGCTATGACCATGTCTATGCGGATAAGCGCATCCCCTCCCGCGCTGGAGAACGCTTGTTGCAGGCCGCACATACCGCAGTCGATTTTGATGGCTTCCTCGATATTTGGCTGGAGCAAGGCGAATGCCCGATTTGGACCAGCGCCAGCGCCTTCAAGCGTGATGTCTTGCTGAAAGCGGGCCTCTTTCCCGCTGGCAAGGCAAAGCGGGGCGGCGATAAGGACTTGTGGCTGCGTGCAGCAGCGCTTGCGCGCTTTGCCTATGCGCCCGCGCCCAGCGCCGAGTTCCACCGCGACGCCGATAACAAAGTCAGCCACAGCGCCAAGATCATCGGCCTGCCCATCCTGGTGGAAACAGCCCGCGCTCTGGCGCAAACCGCGCTAAAACCGACACAGAAGCGGCTGCGGCGGCTGATCAATCAACAGATCGCCTTTTATGCCCGCTTCTCCTTCAAGCAAACGCAGATTTCCGGCGCTCTTTTAAAGGGCTTGTGCTTGCCGGAGGGGTTTATGACCTATTGTATGATTGCCGCCATGCGCGCCTTGCCTGCCTGGCTGCGTACGCGCGTTTATCACCGCCTTAAAGGGGCATGAGCTCATGAACGACTATCGCCCCACCCGCCAAGATATTGTGCTCTCCTCGACCGTGGATGCGCCGTCGAATTTCATCGATATCGTTGCCATTTGGCGCGCGATCCGGCGGCGCTGGATGCTGATTGCGGCCGTGTTCATCGCAAGCGCGCTGCTGACAGCCAGCTTGTTCATGATCACCGTCCCGCTCTATCGCGCGACTTCCACCGTGGTGATTGAGCGTCAAGCCGATGATGTCATTCCGGGCGAAGACCGCAGCCGGCTGTTAACGGATTCGCCAGCCGTGGACACCGCTGTGCAAGTGCTCAAATCCCCGCAGCTGGCAGGCCGCGTTGTGGATGCGCTCGATCTTGTGAATGTGACGGAATTCAACCCCAGCACGCTGGAACCGGATGCCCCGCCGCTTGAAGAGCGCGCGCTGCGCAGCCGGGCGATCCGCATTTTGCTTGGTGCCGTCGACGTCAAACGCGTGGGCGTGTCCTTCGCCATCAATGTTTCCGCGGATGCGCAGTCGGCGAAACTGGCAGCCAACATTGCTGATGAATACATCACCCAATACGCCAACACCCAACTGGCACGGCGCGCAGGAGACACAGGGCGCAGCGCCGAGCTGCTGTCATCGCGGCTGGAACAACTGCGCAAAGGCGTCTTAGAGGCCGAAGCGGCCGTCGCCACCTACCGCAGCAAAGAAAACCTCTTTGATGCCAATACGACCTCATCTGTCACGCAGCAGGAGCTCAGCGTTCTCAGCAGCCAGCTCGCTGACGCTAAGGCGTATGAATCGGCCACATCCGAGCGCTATAAGAATGCCCGCACGCAGCTGCGCACCAACGGCACCTTAGAAGGCAGCGCCGCCAGTCTCTCTTCAGCCAATATGACGCGCCTGAAAGCAACGCGGGCCACCCTGCGCTCGCGCCTGGCGGATCTCACCAATCGCTATGGGCCGCGCTATCCCGGCGTTGAAAGCACTTATGAAGAACTCGCAGACATTGAGAACCAGATTTTGGCGGAGTCAGAAGCGATTGTCGCGGGCCTGAAAGCAGAAGCGCAGATTGCCGCAAACCGCACCCAGTTTCTCGTGAAGGAACGCCAAGCCCTGCGCGATAAGCTGGCCGCTGACACCGGCGCGGCGGTGCGTTTGAGCGAGCTCGAGCGCAACGCTGAATCAGCGCGCAATCTCTACCGGACGTTCCTCGACAGCTATCAACAAGCCATCGCCCGGCGCGGGACGGAGTCAAAAGGCGTGGCCGAAGTGCTCGTCGCGCAGGTGCCAGTGGTCCCCTTTGAGCCAAATCTCGTGAAGTTCGCAGCGCTGGGCATTGCCGCTGCGCTCACGCTATCAGCCATCTTGGTGTTGTTCCTGCAGTATCTCGAACAAGGTGTTGAAACGTCGGAAGGCGTCGAAACCCGCCTGCGCCAGCGCGCGCTTGGCTCGGTGCCGGAGCTTACAACGTTGCCAGGCGTCTCGCGCTGGACAAAGGGCGTGAAAAACCCGTCTAAATACTTGCTGGACCATCCCCAATCGGCCTTCGCTGAAGCCTTTCGCCAACTGCAAACCTCACTGTTCTACACGCCTGGCGTACGGCCTAAAACGACCATTGCCATCACATCTGCCTTGCCCAATGAGGGCAAAACGACAACCGCCATCTGCCTAGCGCGCTCGGCCGCCTCTTCTGGCATTCGCACGGTCCTGATCGATTGCGACACCCGCCGGCGGGCGTCCACGCGCTGGCTTGGCAAAGACACGGCCGCGCATGGGCTGATTGACTATTTAGAAGGCTCCGCGCGGCTAGAAGACGTCCTCATCAAAGACGACCTGTCAGGTGCCTTTTTCGTGCCAGAGAACGAAACACGCGAGACACCAACGCAGCTGCTGCAATCGCCGCAGATGGAAGAGTTTTTAGAAACGCTGCGCAACATGTTCGACGTGATCATTTTGGATACCACACCGGTGATTCCGGTCGCAGAAGCGCGGGTGATTGCCACCATGGCCGACAAAGTTCTCTTCCTGGTCAAATGGCGCCTCACCCCCGCCAAAGCGGCCCAGCTGGCGCTGCGTTATCTCACAGATGTCGGCGCCAATGTGGCTGGTGTGGCCTTAAGCCGGGTGGATATGGCCCAGCAAGCCCGCCACGGCTATGGCGATGCTGGCCTCTATTTCAAGCAATACAAAGCCTACTACAAATAGCGCGCCTGAGAAGATGATCCGGTGAGCGATCCGCCTATCTTGCCCCTGCCCATCGGCCTTGCCGCAAGCGCCGGTGTGTTCATCGTGCTGGTGCTCACATTGCGGCAAATGCGCGGCCGCGCAGCCACCTTTGTGATCAGCGCCATTTGGCTGCGCTTCCTCATGAGCGCGTTTCACACATATACCTATGATCCGCTCTTTGCGGGCCTCAGCGGCAACGCCCTTGGCTCCATCGCTGTCACGGTCGCAGGCATCCTCCTGCTAGCCCCGCGCTATTGGGCCCTGAAGGTGCTGCTGCCAGTCTACGGTCTGATCTCCTTGGTCATCTTCAGCGCAGTCCTCAATGGTGCACCCGCAAGTGCGCTCAATACGGTGGTCAAATACCTCTATTTCGCAGTCATCCTCATCGCCACCTACCAAGCCTTGCTTGAAAATGCGCCCCAGCGCTTCACCGCCGGTTTGCTGGGCGCCTTTGCGCCTTTGGCCGTCTTTCAAGCGCTCTCTTTAGCGCTGGGCGTGGTGAAGATGTCGGAGTCCGATGGATCGGCCAGCTATATTGGCGGCTATTTCCACGAAGCCTCGTTCTCGATCGCGCTGCTCGCTGGCTTTTTTGTACTGTCTTTGCAGCGGCGCTGGCCGTTGGGCGTGAAGCTGCTCGCACTCGTCATTGCTGCGGTTGCCATCTATCTCGCCAATTACCGCACCAGCATCCTCGCGCTTGCCGCGCTGGCGCCGTATGCGCTGCTGGGGGATATGGCGCGGTCTTTCGTGCCGCGCCAACGCGCGCTAGTGACGGCCCTCGCTTGCATTCTCAGCTTTGCCGTTGTCGCTGCTCTTGCGGGCAGTATGGCAGAGCGATTTGGCGACATCGCCGCCTTCACGCAGTCCCCCGAGCGTTATATCAAACCGCCGGAGGAGTTCACGCGCGAGGATATGGGGCTGATGTCCGCGCGGGCCTATATCTGGTCGACGTATTTCTACGGGTGGCTTGAAGCGGCCCCCGTCCAACAGCTGTTCGGTCACGGGCCGGACAGTTGGGAAGATGTTATGCCGGTCTATCCGCACAATACGCTGCTGGCCGCGCTGTTTGAGCTGGGCGTGTTCGGCGTTGGTGCCATGCTGGTGTTCTGGATTACCATGCTCAGCGTCGCCCTGGGCATCGCAGCGAGCGACAAATGGCACTTCATTCTGGGCCACGCCGCTTTCTTCATCCTCAATATGGCGACCATGGCCCTGTGGCAGATCGAGGGCATCATCTTCTATGCGCTGATCTGCGGATTTTCCCTCCATGCGCTCAATAAGCAGCGCGTTGGACCGCGCGTTGCAGCCCAGGCGATATAATGAGCAGAACGATCGTATTTTTGATCAATTCCCTCGCTGGCGGCGGGGCAGAGCGGGTCATGGCCACCCTGCTCGCGCATTCGGGGACGATGAAGGGCGCATGCGATGTTCATCTCGTGCTGCTGGATGACGAGCCGCGCGCTTACGATGTGCCTAGCTGGGTACAGGTGACACAATTGGATGCGCGCGGCAGCCTGCCCAAAAGCTATCTGCAAACGCGCCGCCTTTTTAAGCAGCTGAAGCCGGATGTGTGCCTAAGTTTTTTAACGCGGGCGAATGTGGTCAACGCAGCGCTCAAAGGGCTGGGACACCAAGTGCTCATCAGCGAGCGCGTGAATACCAGTGCGCATTTGCAAAGCCGCTTTGCCCGCGCCATCGTGAAACAGACCTACCCGAAGGCGCACCGCGTTCTGTGCGTGTCCAGCGGTGTCGCCAGCGATCTTGCGGCGCATTTTGCTGTGCCAAAGGCGCGGATGCAGACCATCGCCAATCCGCTTGATGGCGCCGCCATTGCCGCGCGCGCGCAGGGGCAAAAAGACTGCGCCCTGCCAGATGGTCCCTATTTTGTCGCCATGGGGCGCTTTGTGGAAACGAAGAACTTCAGCCTGCTTCTCAGCGCCTTTGCCAAAGCGGACATCGCCGCGAATTTGGTGCTGTTAGGCGATGGGCCGTTGCGGCCTGCTCTAGAGCAACAGCGCACGGATTTGCAGCTGCATGGCCGGGTCTTGATGCCAGGATTTCAGGAAAACCCCTTCCCCACAATCGCTGGCGCGCGCGCCTTTGTACTGCCCTCCAATGCGGAGGGCTTTCCCAATGCGCTGGTGGAGGCTATGGGCCTCAGCGTGCCCGTGATTGCCACCAATTGCGCCTCCGGCCCCTCAGAAATTCTTGCCGAGACGGACCGCGACGCCATCACCTTTCCAGTGGATGCGCCCTATGGAATGCTCATCCCCTGCAACGACGCAAACGCGATGGCGCGCGCCATGGAGCAGATGGAGGACGCTGGCGTGCGGCAACGCTTGAGCGCGCAAGCGGGCAAACGCGCGGCTGATTTTACGCCTGAGAAAGCGGCCAAGGCCTATTGGGGCGCCATTCAAGCCAGCTTGGAGCGCGCTGATGCCTGACCTTCTCTTAAGCAGGCGCCGCGCTTTGCTGGCGAGCCTCATCGCCCTGGCCCCAGTGCGCGCTTATGCAGCGCCGCGTGCAATCGAAGGTGAGCGCTTTGAAGGCAGCCGGCCAGACGGCGCGCTGGGCGGTGAAGGCGGTGAAGGGCTGCGTCTGGCATCGGGTCAAACGATCCGCACATCCAGCTTTGCCCGGTTTGGCAATGGCGCGGTGCGGGTCAACAAACCGGTGGATGGCATCCGCATAGAGGATTGCACGGCCGATGGCCTGTATCGCTTCTTAGAGAACACGGCGTCTAAAGCGGTGGGTGACGCATCGATGATCGATTTCGTGATCAAAGGCATCACAGCGCGCAATCTGGTGCGCGGGTTTTCGCGGGTGCGCTATGCGTCTCGCGATGGACTCTTTGAAGATATTATCGCCATGGCAGCTGCCCGCAGCCTCGATTTTGCCTGCGGTTTCGCGCTCTCAGATACCGCCTCAAACATCACCTATCGGCGCTGCGAGGCACGCGGCTTTCGCGCTGCGCCGCGCGATGAGGCAGGCTATTGGAACAGTGATGGCTTCAGCGATGAGCGCGGCAATCACGCTATTGCCTACATAGACTGCATCGCCCAGGGCTGCTCTGATAGCGGCTTTGATACCAAATCCCAAGACGTGACCCTGAGCGGGTGCACGGCCTCTGACAACAAGCGCAATTTCCGGCTTTGGAACACGGGCACGCTGAGCGCATGCCGCAGCGAGAACCCTGTGCGCTATGGCGGCACCGGCGGCCCTGCGCATCTCGCATTCACTGGCGATGCGCCGCGCTATACGCTGCGCGATATCGTTATCTCAGCGCGGCCAGACAACCCCGCGCCCGTGTTCTATTGCGAGACCAAACGCCCAGCGATCATCGA
>JBCCDR010000045.1:0-11794 GCA_039030675.1 Pseudomonadota bacterium
GCGAAGTGCGGCGCTGTATTGCGGAAAATCCACGCGATAGGCATCAGCCCATCCAACTCCATCTCGCGCTGGCGCATTTCAATGATGGCTTGTTCTTTCGCGTCTGTCCCAAAAAGCGGTGGGTCTGGATACTGCGCTTCAACATAGCGGCATATCGCCATCGTCTCGGTCAGCACGGTGCCATCGTCCAGCACGAGCGCTGGCAACAGACCGCGCGGGGAGATCGCGAGATATTCCTCACTGCGGTTTTGTCCGCTTGGGATGTCGATTTCTTGCGTGTCGACCTCAACGCCTTTCTCGGCGAGGAAGATGCGGACCCTTTGCGGATTTACCGCCTGCTTCATGGAATAGAGCTTCATATTCGCGCCCCTCTTTTTGTTTAGCGCACCATGCCAAAGCGTTGTTCAGCCGTCTACCATTGCCTTAAGGGTCTGTGTTGGTTTTATTGAAGTCCTCTAAAAGAGAGAAAGGGTTAGGGCTGCATGTGGACACCGCTAAAGACTGTTTTTGGAGCAGATTTGCGCTCCCTAGCAGCTCTGCGGGTCATGCTGGCGCTGTATCTGCTCTTTGATATTGCCAATCGCTGGCCGTATCTGAATGTCTTTTATACTGATGGCGGCTTGCTCAGCCGTGCTGAAGCCATCGTGCACAATCACCCTGGGCGCTGGTCATTCCTTTTGGCCAATGGAGACCCATGGTTTGCCCATCTGGTTTTTGGCCTGCTGACGCTTTCCGCCTTTGCGCTTCTATTGGGCTATAGAACCCGCCTGGCGACAGTCCTGTGCTGGGTCCTGACGATCTCCATCACCAACCGCAATCTCTTCGTGCTGCAGGGGGGCGATGACCTGTCTTGCGCGCTGTTGTTTTGGGCCATGTTTTTGCCGCTTGGCGCGCGCTTTTCTGTTGATGATGCCCTGCGGCAAGAGCATGCGCAGCCGGTCAGCCAACGTCAGCCGCGCAGCCATGCCTATATCTCCCCGGCCAGTGTCGCCATCCTCCTGCAAGTCAGTTACGTCTATGTTTTTGGCGCCTTCTTAAAGGACGGGGCAGAATGGCACAGCGAACTCAGCGCTGTGTATTTCGCGCTGTCTGCTGAAAGCGTGTCCAGTTCGCTTGGCGAGCATCTGCTCGGCTTTAAAGCGCTACTTGCGCCGCTCACCGCCTATGTCTTTTGGTTAGAGCTGCTCATGCCGCTCTATGTCTTTACGCCGATTTTCTTCACGTTTTTCCGCACGACGGGGCTCATTCTCCTCATTGCGCTGCATCTGGGTTTTGCCGTCTTTCTTAGCGTTGGCCTGTTCCCGCTCATCAGCATCGCCTCTCTCAGCGTGCTCATCCCGCCTGCGGCATGGGCGTGGCTGGAGCGCAAAACGGGGCGAGGCGTTTGGGCGCTGTACTATGACGAGGGGTGCACATTCTGCCAAAAGACATGCCTCATCTTGCGGAGCTTTTGTCTGCCCTATGACACGCCCATTCAGCCTGCACAGCAAGACGCTATCGCTGGACCCATTTTAGAGCGAGAAACCAGCTGGGTGGTCGCCCATCCTGACGGGCGTCTTTTGACCCATTGGGACGGCGTTGTTGCCGTGCTTAAAAACAGTCCGCTCACCTGGCCTTTTGGCGCCATCGCTGGTCTTTTGCCGAAAGCTATGGGCCGCAAACTCTATGTCAGAGTTGGCAATAGCCGCGGCTGTCTTGGGACTGTCACAGCGACGCTGTTGCCATTCCGCGCGCGCAGCGAATCGCTCAATGGCAGTTGGTATGCGTTTGTGTCCGCTTGCGCGCTCTTAGTCCTGCTCAGGAACCTGCACCATGAAGAGGATGCCGGCCTCAAAATGCCGCCGGCGACGGAATATGTGGCAAAAGCACTACGGATCAATCAGCGCTGGAACATGTTCGCGCCCTATCCGATTAAGCGCGAAGGGTGGTATGGCTTTGACGGAATGCTGGAGAATGGGCTTCATGTCGATTTGTGGACGGGCCAGCCGGGCTATGCACCCACGAAGGCGCCAGACAGTTTAAGGGACTGGCAGCAAGACTACCGATGGCGCAAATATTTAAGCTATGTGCATCAAAAGCGCTATCGGCGGCAACTCAGCAACCTGGCGCGCTATTGGTGCAGTCAGCAATGGGTCGATGCCAATGGCGCGGTCCAATCCCTCACATCAATCAAAATGACATTCTACGCACGCAGCACGCAGCCTGACTGGCGCCCCGATACCTACAAAACATATTTCCTCTACGATAAGCCTTGCCGGTAACCCGCGTCAGCGGCTCTCACGCCACCAGCTGGCCATGAGACAGCTGCCCAGGAGCAACAGCCACGCCCAGGGCGGCAGCAGCGGCTCGCGCGCAATGCCCGCAATGGCGCCTTCTGAGCGGTCTTTGAGCGCCATCCATTACCGGCCCGCCATCCGCTCGCTGGTGTCCAGAAGGCGCAGTGCTGGCACGCCACTCTCTGCCCAATAGATGCCGCCGCCGCTGGACTCTATGGTCTCTTTGAGAGCCTCATCCGTCGGTTCTAAGCGTTCGACTTCCTGGCGGCTGATAGCGCCAACGGTTGCCAGCGTTGTGCCGCTGTCATCTGTGAGGCGATAGAGCCCCGCCGTTGGCGTCTGGAGCGTCGCCTCATAGAGCCCAGGGCCCACTTCCTTCAGCGCCAAAGCGTTTTTGCTGCCATCTGGATATTCAATCGTCACAGGCTCGCTTGGACCGCGCAAAGAGCGACGGGTGACGGTGATGCGTTTGCCATTGACCTGCGCCGAGAGGTGTTCTTCCTCCAGGTCAGGCTCGGCCATCAGCCAGTGCACCAGGCGGCGAATGAGCGTGGTATAGGGCCCGCCGCCTTCAATGCCGCGGCCCCAGACCCAGCTTTGGTCACTCATCACCATGGCGATGCGGCCTTCACCTTGGCGGTCGAGCGTGATGAGCGGCAGGTCCAGCGGGCCTTTCATGATGGTCTGCCCCGCCATGGCTGTGCCGGCTGACAGGCGGTACCAGGGCCCCCAATTGGCCTTTGGCGCTGCGGCGAGCAGCCCTTTGGTGACAGGATGGCGCTGGCCGAGCTCGGTGACAGCTGGCCGAAACGGCGACTCAAGGATTTGCCCCCGCGGCGAGACCGGCAGAACATCGCCAAGCGGTGTCGTATAGAGCGAGAGCTCGTTGCCATATTCAGGGCCGACAGCCACCAGCAGCGCCCCGCCGCGGCGCACATAGCCTGCCAGGTTCGCAAGGTAGCGCTGCTGCAAGACGCCGCGCATGGAATAGCGGTCAAAAATTACCAGGTCGAACTTGTCTAGGTTCTTCTCAAAAAGCTCCTGCGTCGGGAAGGGGATGAGGGACAATTCGCTCACAGGCGTGACGTCACGGCTGGTGGGGAGCCGCAAAATAGTAAAGTGCACCAAATCAACAGACGGGTCAGACTTTAAGGTGGAGCGCCATAAGCGCTCGCCTTGATAGGGTTCGCCCGACACAAGCACCACTCGGAGCCGGTTGCGCACGCCTGACACGGACAGCGTAATGCGATTATTGAGCTGGGTGACCTCGCCGGAGCGTTCTTCCACCTGGATATCGAGTGTATTCACGCCGCGATGGGTGGGGGTGAACGTAAGCTGGGCTGGGAGCCCTGGCTGCACAGCGATTTCTTTGGGCGGGCTCTCATTGAGCTGCCAGCGCACCCGCGCCGTCTCAATGCCTTCAAACCCCACATCTTCGACGGTAAAGCGCAGGGTGCGTGGCTTGCCAACATCTGCGAACGCCGGCTCTTCCATCACGATGAGGCGACGGTCTTGAAAGGCTTTTGGCCCTGTGATGATGGCGTGCAGCGGCGCATCGGTTTGCGCTGGGCGGAGCGACGGCGCATCTTGGATTTGGCCATCTGTGACTAAAACAGCGCCTGCTTGCTGCGTAAGGGGAATGGCGGCCAAGCCCTCGCGCAGCGCAGCGCCTAGCCGTGTGCCGCTTGGCGCCGCCTGGGCATCTTGCAGGCCGCTATAGCGCACAATTTGCCAACTGAAATTGGGCAGGCTCTGCGCGGATGCTTCTAGAGCGGTTAGCGTGTTTTCAATATCTGCTGTTCGGCCGGCAACGCTTTGGCTTTCGCTATCGTCCACAACGATAAGGCCAGCGCTCTTTTGCTGCGTCCTTTGCGTGCGCACCAAGTGCGGGTTCATGATGGCGACGATAAGCAGTGCGGAGAAGAGACCGCGCAGCCATAAAGCCCGCCGCGCGAAAAACGCGCTCAGCACGGTCGCCAGTACCACCGCGATGCTGATGACTGTCACTGTCCAAAACCCAAACAGCGGTTGCCAATGCAAACTCAGGTCAGCTGTCACGGCCTAGTCACCGCGTCCGACGCGTTCAAGGAGGGCTGGGAGATGGACCTGGTCAGCTTTGTAGGTGCCAGTAAGCGCATACATGACCAAGTTAATCCCAAAGCGGACAGCGAGCTCATCGCGGCGCCCATCTCCGCCGGAATATCCAGGCAGATTTGTCTGCACATTCGCCCAGCTGGAGAGCCAATCCGCATTACCTAAGACAATGGGGCTGACCGTCGCGCCTTGTTCTTCGCCGCCTGCTTCCAACCACAGCTGGCCATCGCCGCGCCGCCCTGGGGTGCGCGAGAGGATATAAAAACTATGGGTGAGCACATGCTCTTTTGTGAGCGGCGAAAGCGGCGGGAAGGTGATTTTGGAGCGCAAATCAGAGAGCAGCTCAGCAGGGGCAAGCTGCGTATCCATACGCGCGTTGCCCTCCACACCTGCGCCAAGGTCAATGACCAGCATACCGCCGCCGCGCATGTAAGCATTCAGGTTCGCGCTTTGCTCAGCGCTCAGTGCCGGCTGCGCTGCTTGCAGAGGCCAATAGAGCAGGGGGAACAGGCCGAGATTTTCATCAGCCAGGTCTACCACCTGGGTTTGGCCCGTCCAAACGGACGTGCGTAAATTAAGCTGGCGTACCAACCCATCCATGCCAGACAAACACAGCGCATCAATCTTTGCAGCCCCCGTGGCTACGCAGGCGAGGCGGACATTTTCCGCCAGCTGCGCCGGCGTGCGGGCCTGTGTTTGGGGGCTCACCAAAACCAGGGCGAGCACGAACGCAGCAGCTGCTGTCGCTGGCCGAAGCAGCCGTTTGGCTAGACTACCGCGCGGCCGCGAAATCGCACCGCGCAGCAGCAGGCACGCAATAGCATCCATCACGATGAGCACGGCTATGAGCGCGAAAACCCTGGGCTGCAAGCTGCGGTCAAGGACGCCGCCCACCTCGCGAATTTCCAAAGCGCCCGCCGCTTTTTGCATGGGCCGAAGGGCACTGCGCGGGGACAAGGGGCCCGCTGCGCTTGCAAGATTCAGCGCGAGCCTGGTGTTCTGGCTTTCATAGAGCCCTGGCGGGTTCTCCGGGGAGGCGGGTTTTGTTGACGGGCTCGCATAGAGCTTTGCTGCAAGGGATTCAGGCGGCGCGGTCAAGCTTCCACGGCCATCGATGAGCTGTGTCAGGGACATATCCCGGGCGCCAGCGCTGGGCGCGGCTTGGCTGGGGCCTAGAACATGAAGGAGGCGCTGCAACATTTCCACAAAGGTTCCGCTAATGGCTAAATTGGACCATTGTGGGTCAGCGCTTGTGTGAAACAACACAATGCGGCCTGTGCCCATGGACGCCGTTGAGACCAAAGGCGTGCCGTCCGTCAAAGTCGCCCAGATTTGGCTTTGCGCCAGTGTATTGTTGCGGGCCATGACTTGGCGGTCGACGGTGATATCCTCGGCTGGCTGAAGGCCGGAGAAGGGACTGTCATCCGCGAATGGCGCCATTTTGAGCGCGCTCGACCAAGACAGTGCGCCGCCCACGATACGGGCTTGGCTCCTCAGGGGCGCTGGAACAAGCAGGTCCTGCTGCGCGTCACTGCTTGCGAGCATGGCGGGGCCTGAGAAGCGGACAAGCAATCCGCCTTGGTCAATCCAGGCTTTCAAAGCGCTTTCGCTTTCGCTGGGCAAACGCCCCGTATCTGGCAAGAGCAAGAGCGCTGGCCCTTCTTTCAGCAACGCCGCGATGTCACCGCGTTCAACGCTCGCATAGGGGGCCAGCGCGCGCTGGAGGTAGAATTGCGGCGTTTGAAAGGGCACATTGCCGCGCACGCTGGGTGTGTCGATGAGGCCGACCAGAGGCCGCGCGCTGCGCGCATCGAGAATGTACGTCGCCGCGGCGCTCCTCGCGCCTTCCACACTGAGCTTTGCAGCGCGGCCACGCAGCTGCGCTGGGATGACTAAAGTCGCGTCAGCCCGGCTCTGGTCTTTGGAAAACAGGACCGTCTCGCGCGCGAGGATGGCGCCGCCGGTATCTGACGCCACCAGAGAAACGCTAAGCGCTGGCGCCGCCTCCCGGCGAATGAGGAGAACGTCGAACCCTTGGCCTGAAGGCTTGACGGCGGCGAAGCCAATCTGGCGCAGGGCCGCATCGCCCATCTCGGCGATATCAAGCGGGGCAAGGGCGCTCATGGCGGAAATAAACGGCGCGGCTTTGCCGTGATTGATGCCGCTGGTCAGGTAGAAAATGGACGCGTCTGTGTCTTTGAGTGTCTCTGTTATGGCGGTGAGGGCCTCATCATAGGCGGGTTGCCAAGGTGACGGTTTGAGCGCTCTGATGCGCTCGCCTGCAAGCGCTGGGGAATAGAACTCTGCCTCTTCAGGTTCTTCCATCGGTGCCACGGGTTTGGCGGTGAGAACGAGCTTGGTCAAGCGCTGCTGCGCTTCAATTTGCTCGAGAAAGGCTAAAAGAGCGTCTTGCCGTGCTGGCCAATCGGGCGCTGCGCTCCAATCATTGTCGATGAGCAGGATGACAGGGCCTTCGCTTGCCAGCCGTTGTTGCGGCGGCAAAATCGGGTGCGCTAGGGCGATAATCAAACCGCCCAGCATCAGCAGGCGCAGCATAATCAGCCACCAGGGTGTGGCTTCGACCTGAGCGCTTTGGGCATCGATATCGCGTGCGAGCCATGTTGCGGGAAAGAACACGCGTTTGGGGGCAGGCGGGATTGCCCTGATGATGAAATAGGCCACGGGCAGCGCGGCAAGCGCCGTTAGCAGCCAGGGGTTTAAAAACGCGAGGGGACCGAGGGTGACCATATCAAAGCGGGGTCATCGGGTTTTCAAGCTGCGCATTCAGCGCGATGAGGCAGGGGCTGAGCGACACGTCTGTCACATGGCGCAGCAGCGACGCGCCTGCTTCCTTGGCAAGGCCATCCACATGGCGCTGATGTTTCTCAAGACGGCTGAGATAGCGGGTTCGAATGTCCTGCGCGCTTTCAATCAGGTGTCCGTTGGTGCGGCTCGGCCCTTCGAACAGGATGCGCCCTGCAAAGGGAAAATCACGCTCATGCGGGTCAATGAGCTGGACCATATGCAGCTGCGTGCCAGAGCGCACCAGCGCTTTCAGCCGGGCGCGTAGCCGCTGCACCGGCGTCAAAAAATCGCTGATCCAAATGGTTTGCGTCCCGCGGCCTGGCGGCATCAAGGAGAGGATGTCCACCGGTGGCGCCGCTGCGGCTTGCACAAGCTTTTCGGCAATCAAATCTGTGCCGTACTTCCCAGCGATGGGCCGTTCACTCTGGCCGAGGAGGCCGACGCGCTCGCCGCCTTTTGACAGTAGATGCGCTAAGGCCACCGTCAGTGTTGCCGCATGTTCCGCCTTGGTCTCCTCGCCGCCCTCGCCAGCGAACAGCATGTGCGGGCCCAAATCACACAGTAGCCAGATATCTCTGGCGGCTTCCCATTCATATTGTCGGACGAAATGCCCATCAGAGCGCGCAGAGCGCCGCCAATCAATGGCGCTGGCGCTGTCACCGGCCATATAGCTGCGAAATTGCCAAAAATCATCGCCGCTGCCAGCGCGTTTGCGGCCATGATGGCCTCTCAAATGCGCCGCATACAGTGGCCCATGTGGCGTCAAAGACTGAAGGACGCCAGCGGCCCGGCGTCCTTGGCGGCGCAGACGCAGCGGGTCGCGCAGGAGGGGCGGCAAGCTGTGGTTAGAGGCGGATGTGGGCATCAATCAAAGCATCAATGGCGCCATCGACCGTCTTTCCATCCGCGCGCGCCATATAAGTCAGCGCCATACGGTGGCGCAAAACGGCCGGCGCCAAAGCCGCCACGTCTTCAAGCGACGGTGCAAGCCTGCCTTGCAGAAGCGCACGGGCACGCACTGTGAGCATCAAGGCCTGGCCAGCGCGTGGCCCTGGTCCCCACATCAGGTCTGGCTGCTCGTCAGACGGCCGCGCTGCGCGGACAACGTCCAAAATCGCCTCAACCACATCGTCTCCAATGGGAAGCAAGCGCACCAGACCCTGCATTTCTTGGAGCTGCGCGGCGGAGATGACTTTTGCAGCCTTGGCTTCCTTGAGCTGCGTGGTCGCAATCAGCATTTCCTTTTCCGCGTCACGCTCGGGGTAATGCACATCAATTTGCATGATAAACCGGTCGAGCTGCGCTTCTGGCAGCGGATAGGTGCCCTCCTGTTCAATGGGGTTTTGCGTGGCGAGCACATGGAAGGGTTTGGGCAGAGAATGCACTTTGCCCGCTACGGTCACGAAGCCTTCCTGCATGGCCTGCAGCAGCGCTGATTGCGTCCGCGGCGAGGCCCGGTTGATTTCATCGGCCATGAGAAGCTGCGTGAAGATGGGTCCATTCACAAACCGAAAGGCGCGCTTGCCACTGGCATCTTCCTCAAGAACTTCTGAGCCCAGAATATCAGCCGGCAGCAGGTCCGGCGTAAATTGGACTCGGTTTTCATCCAGCCCCAGCACCGTCCCCAGCGTGCGCACCAACAGTGTTTTGGCGAGGCCTGGTAGGCCAACCAAGAGGCCATGGCCACCGGCCAGCATGGTAATGAGCGTTTCTTCAACAACCTGGTCTTGGCCTATGATGACGGCGCCTATGGTCCTGCGCACATCCCCAAGCAGTTTTGTCGCTTGGTCGGCCTTATCGATAGCGTCATTGGCGCTAAGCGTGTCTATGGAGGGCGGCTGCTGTGTCGTCATGGCTTTCAACTCACTATGCCCACACTGGTGGGCTTTGATACGCGGCGCTGCGCCCCACTGGTATCTGACCACCGTGCGCCTTATATCCATGCCTAAACTATGAGGTAAAAGAATGACAGTGGGCAAGTCGGCAAAAAGCCGCGCAGACGCTGACGAAAATGAGGTGCCTGAGCAGCTGCGCCCCATCGTGCAGGCAATTGCTGACCAAAAACTGCCGCCCGTACATAAATGGGCGCCGCCCGTGACCATCAAAATACCCATGCGCATTGGCCGCGATGGCAGCTGGTATTATGAAGGCTCGCGCATTGATAGGCCTGCCTTGGTGCGCTTGTTCGCTTCGGTTTTGCGCCGAGACCCGGATGGGAAGGTGTTCCTCGTCACGCCAGGTGAGAAATATGACATCGATATTGATGATGCGCCTTTTGTTGCGCGCGAGCTCACGGTCAGCGGCGCGGGGCCGGACCAAGTTTTAGCCACGCGCACCACTGTGGATGATTATGTGATCCTCTCGGAAAATCATCCCTTGTTTATGGATGAGTCTGGGCCTGCTGTCGGCGCGAGCCCTTATGTCCATGTGCGCGCGGGCCTGAATGCGCTGGTCTCTCGGCCGGTATACTATCAGCTCGTCGATTTAGCGGTTCCAAGCCCGGCAGACCCCAATGTCCTGGGTGTTTATAGCAAGGGTCACTTCTTCCCGCTTGGGTCCTTAGCGGATTGACAGAGACCTTGCTTTCCCTTTCGTTCATTCGCGCTGCGGTGCAATCAGCATCTTCACTGCCTGAAACCGGTGACCATGCTATTGGGCGCGGCGGCTATAGCGTGGATTTTGCTGCGCAGCCCATCAATGCGGCGGTCCTAGTCCCGCTGGTACAGCGCCGTGATGGCTTGAGCGTCATTCTCACCAAACGCGCCAGCGCGCTGCGCAAACATGCGGGGCAAGTGGCGTTTCCAGGCGGACGGCAGGACCGGGAAGACCGCGACAGCACGCATACAGCCCTAAGAGAGGCGCATGAAGAAATCGGCTTGCCGCCAGAGCAGGTGGATATTCTTGGGTCGCTCAGCCGCTACCGCACGGGCACCGGTTTCGCCATCACGCCCATTGTTGGCGTGGTGCCGGAGCATTTTAGCGCCGTGCCAGAGCCAGGCGAGGTGGAAGAGGTGTTTGAGGCCGACTTCCAAGCGCTGATGGACCCAGCCAACCACAAGATTGAAAGCGCGGTTTGGAAAGGCAAGCGGCGTGATTATTATGTCTTGCCGCATGAGCGCCATTATATATGGGGCGCTACGGCAGGCATTTTGGTTGGGCTGTCCCAGCTCATCCAGCGCGCAGGGGAGGACACTTTAACATGACGGTTTGGCTCGTACGTCTCGCCCTGGTGCTGTTGCCGCTTGTCATCCTTGTCTATTGGTTGATGCTGCGCCAAAGAGCGACTGTATCGGGCGAGGACATCAGCGCCAAGCAACGCAGCATCGCGCTCATTGGCGGCATCTTGTTTGCGATTTTGCTGGCGACCTTGATTTTCATTGTGCCTTTCAGCGGCAACTCACCTGATGACGTTTATATCGCGCCGCGCACGGAAAATGGGCAGATCGTTCCTGGCGAGTTCATCTCACGGGAAGAAGCAGAGCGGCGCGGCCTCAAGCCAGATGTACCGCCGGCGCCAGAGGAGCTTGAGACTTTTGGCGATTAAGCCGCGTCTTGCCAACGATTGGCTGAACGAACAGCCGCTTGGCGCTGTCTTTGCGGCTCTTGGGGACGCTGAGTGCCGTCTCGTTGGCGGCTGTGTGCGTGACGGGCTGATTGGATTGCCCGTTGCCGACATAGATTTGGCAACGACCCTTGTGCCAAACGAGATTATGTCAAAGGCTGAGGCTGCAGGCTTGAAGGCGATTCCCACCGGGCTCAGCCACGGCACAGTCACTGTCATCGCAAGTTCTGTCCATTTTGAAGTCACCACACTCCGAGAAGATGTGGCCACCGATGGGCGCCATGCGGTTGTCGCCTTTGCAAGCGATTGGCGCACCGATGCAGCGCGGCGGGATTTTACCATCAATGCGCTCTATGCCGATGCCCGTGGGGACGTAACGGATTATTTTGGCGGACTGGACGACTTGGAGGCAAAGCGTGTCCGCTTTATAGGCGCGCCAGCACAGCGCATTACGGAAGATGCGCTTAGGATTTTGCGGTTCTATCGCTTTAGCGGCCGCTTTGCCGGCACCTTGGATGAAGAGGGTCGGGCAGCCTGTGCGGCCAAGGTAGGGATGATTAAATCTCTCAGCCGGGAGCGCATTGCAGCGGAATGGCTGAAAATCTTAGCGCATGACACACCCGCTGAAACGATTGCTGCCATGGTGCAAGATGGCGTTGTGGCCGCTTTCCTGCCTGAGGCAACGCTTTCAGGCTTGCAAGACTGCTTAGCGCGCGAGGAAGAGAGTGGGTTGTCGCCCAGCGTTGCTCGGCGGTTCGCTGCCATGCTGCCACGCGATGAGACTGTGGTGAATAACATTGCGCGTCGGCTTAAGCTGTCAAATGTGCTGCGCAAGGCGTTGGTAGGACGTGTTTTAGCCGCGCAAGCGACATCGCAGTCGCCTCATGCCCTCTATTACCGGTTCGGTTTTGAGGAAGGGCAGGATGGGCTGCTGCTTTCGGGCCTTGAATTACCTGCCGATGCAGCGCCATGGACCCGGCCGACCTTCCCAATCAAAGCGGCTGACATTCAAGCAGCCGCTGGTTTGGAAGGCAAAGCCTTGGGCGCAGCGCTTCAC
>JBCCDR010000046.1:0-11616 GCA_039030675.1 Pseudomonadota bacterium
AAAACCTCACACACCAGCGCGTGTGTTGCAGGGCACTGTTCTGATCCTTTCAGGACCGCAGCATTCCCACAGGCGAGCGGCATAGCCACGGCGCGTACAGCGAGAATGACCGGCGCGTTCCAAGGCGCTATGCCGAGAACAGGGCCCAAGGGTTTACGCTGTGCCATCGCAAAAGAGCCTGGCACGTCGGAGGGCACGATATCGCCGGTGATATGCGTGGTGGCACTCGCCGCTTCGCGCAGAATGCCAGCACCCAGCATAACGTTGAAGCCAGCCCAGCCCACAGTCGCACCGACTTCAGCCTGCATACGGCGGATAAATTCGTCCCGATGCGCTTCGAGCCGGTCCGCGGCAGCGTTTAACAGTTTCCGCCGTGCATTGGGGCCGGTATTTGCCCAATTGGCTTGTGCGCTAGCGGCAGCTTTGCCGATTGCATCTACGTCAGCGAGCGCGGCATCTGCAGCGCTTGTTGCTGGCGACCCGGCAGACGAGCGTGAACGCTGAAATGTTTTGGCCCCTTCAGCATCACGCCAAGCGCCTTGCACCAATAACTTCGTGTCAAACATATGAAATCCAACGCGCCAGGTACGATCAGTCAGAATATGATTATATAAATAACATATTGTTTATATAATCATATACAGCTGTCTGATACCCCCGTGGTCGCCTCCCCCTTTTTTGTTGTGCCAATGATTAAGTTTGAAAAATATGGCCCAGCGCGGAAGCCTGGGCTGTCTTGAGAACGTGCAATGCGATTGCCGTGTCCTGAACGCCAATGCCGCTCAGGTCGCAGACAGTGACATCCTCTGCGCTTTTGCGGCCATCCACTTTGCCCGCGATCACATCGCCAAGCGGCATGATGTCCACCAACGCGCGCTCATCCTCAGAAAGATGCTGGGCCTCTCCATGCGTGAGGCTTTGCGCCGGCTTGTCGGCAACCACCACATCAGCGCGGCATAAGACGGCCGGATCCAGCTCCTGCTTGCCTGGCAAGTCCGACCCCATGGCGGTAATGTGCTGGCCCAGGCGCAGCCAATCTGCCTGGATGAGAGCCGTCTTGCTTGGGGTCGTCGATACGATGGTATCACTGTGCCGAACCGCGGCCTCTATGGATGGTGCAATTTCAACCTCGACATTGAGCGAGCGCTCCATATCGGCCTTGTAAGCGGCCAGCTGACCAGGCGCGCGCGCAGCAACATATATTTTCGACAATGGACGCACCAAAGCATAGGCTTCAGCCTGAAAGCGCGCCTGAACGCCAGCGCCGATAACTCCAAGAACACTGCCCTCAGCGGGCGCTAAATGTTTGGCCGCGACAGCCCCGGCCAGCCCTGTGCGCAGGTCCGTTAGATAGCAATTATCCAGAAGGATCGCCTCACAGCGACCAGTTTTTGCACTTACAACAACAACCATTCCGCTGGAGTTGGGCAAGCCTTGCTTGGTATTTCCAAAGAAGCCGGCGGCAACTTTCACGGCCAGCGAGGGCTTTCCCTTTACATAGGCTGATTTGATATCAACATCGCCATCATGATCCGGCACGCTCATATGCATGATAGGCGGCTGATCGACCAGGCCGTCGCTGAGCCAAACAAATGACTGCTCTACAGCGCCCAACGCGGCAAGGTCCAAGCCTGCACATTGACGGATCTCGTCGTCAGACAAAACAGCAACCGGTGTTTTCACTGATCGCCCTCCAAAAGATATTGATGTTCCTGTGCGATCTTGAGCAAGACACTCATATCCACGTTCATACCGCAGCCCATGAAGGCGATCGGCCCTGGAAGGGTCTTGGCGCTTTCCCGCAGCAAAAGGCCGACACATATCCCAGCAGCGCCTTCAAAGACCTGGCGTTCATGCAGCAGGGCCCAGGCCATCCCCCGGGCAATCTCCTCTTCGCTCAAGAGGATCAGATCATCAAAGAGATCGCGCACGATTGGAAAGGTCAGGCTCGTCTCGCCGCCCACACCGCCGCCTAAAGAGTCAGCCAAACTGGGAACTTCTTGAATCTGAACCGGACGACCGACCTTCACACTTTCATACATGGCCGCCCCGTTTTCCATCGTGACGCCAATAAGCTTCGTTTGCGGGCGCACCGCTTTGGCATAAGTCGCCATACCGGCGCCCAGCCCGCCTGCACTCACCGGAATGATCAGCGTAGCAACATCTGGCAGCTTATCGAAGATTTCAGCCGTCGCCGTGCCTTGACCAGCAAGGACATAGGGATCATGCGCAGGCGACACATAAAGCGCGCCTGTGCTCTCACTGCACGCCAGCGCCTCAGCTTCAGCATCATCCTGAGTTTGGCCGGTAATGATGATGTCGCAGCCAAGAGCAGCAAGCGCCTGACGCTTATTGCTGGGCACCAGGGGAGACATGAAAATTTTGACCGCCACCCCCAACTGCGCGCCCGCCCACGCAAGCGCACGGCCATGGTTTCCTGTTGAAAACGCTACGGCTCCCTTGTCGCGAGCCTCCTCAAGTTGGGCCGTTAAGGAGCTGACCGCACCGCGCACCTTAAATGCCCCCGTGGGCAAAACCGTATCGAGCTTGCAGTAAACTGGAGTGTGAAGCCGCTGACTGAGACTGGGAAATGGCAGCAAAGGACTCTCAGGCACAAACGCACCGATACGACGGCGCGCCGCCTCAATGTCTGACCTGTCAATTGCGTATGCCAAAATAGAAAACGTTTACCATTATAAAAAAATGCAAGGCCGGCTTAGCAGATGTCGCAGCCAGTATGAAGGACTATCACGAAGTCTGTTGCTTTTATCACGGCAAAACCAGTCACCTCAAAACCTTAAAAGTAGCAATATAGACACCTGGAGTTACGCATCTGGCACGGCCGATTGACGATGATCGTTTGATTCTATCAAAAAACCGCCAAAAATTACCACTGAGAAAGCGTATTGCACGGAATTTTGAGTTACTATAGCGTGATGAGATGAAGTCACTCCCCTCACTGAAAGCTATCCGCGCATTTGAGGCGTCTGGACGCCTCGCTAGCCTGACCGCGGCTGCGCGGGAACTCAACGTCACCCGCCCTGCGGTCAGCAAGCAGATTAAGATTTTAGAAGAAGATATCGGCCGCCAGTTGTTTCTGCGCTCGCGCAATGGCCTGGAACTGACTCAAACAGGCCAAATTCTCTTTGAATCCCTCCACCACTCCTTTGGCCTCATGGTTTCAGCGTGTGAGCAGGCACGCCAGACCAATCATATGAGGACGCTCAAGCTGGTTGTAGAAAGAGATTTCGCCGCAAGCTGGCTTTCCTCTCATTTGCATCGGTTCTTTTCCATACACCGGGATATCTCGATCAATCTTCTTGCTGAAGTCAATGAGACCGCCGCCACCGCCACAGATTGTGACCTGAAGATCTTTTACGCGCGCGAAGACAGCTTAAAGGATCCCAATATATCCAAAAGGCAGACCCTCCTTAAATGGTTCGATTTGCCTCTCTGCAGCCCCAGCTATGACGCCTTAACAGAGAACAACGATGTCAGCGCCGTTGATTGGTCCAGCGTGACCTTGTTGCACGATCGAGGCAGCGCGCTTTGGGAACAATGGCTGAGTGCTGCCGGCCTCGATAAACCGGCCAATGTGTCGGAGAACTATTTCAATGAAACGTCGCATTGCTTAGCCTCAGCGAGCGCCGGCGCGGGCATTGCCATCGGCGATACATTCACCGCACATCGGTATCTGGTTGAACATAGATTAACCTGCCCGGTGCCAATTGCGATTGAATCGGCTGAAGCCTACATTCTTGAAATCACGGAGAATGGCAGCAGCAAATCAGACGTCGTCAGTCTTTTCTGCGAGTGGCTTCTCGCAAGCGTCCAGGAGCTCAATGAGTCTGCAAAAGAGATAACAGACGGCCTGCAAATCGTAGGAGCGCACTAGCAGATTTTCAGACAAAACCAATCTTTGACACGGCCCATATGTGTGGCCTGGGTTTGAAGTTTTTTATAGCTGAACCTGCGCGATTTTTTCATATGACATTGCCCAATACGCCCATACCCCAGGCTTCGGCTGCCGAGACGAACGATGATATCGCGGCGAGAATTGCGCGCTATAAACAGCAGCTGCAAAGCGATCCAGGCAACAGCGACTTGTTGTATGGGCTGGGCATTTCGCTCCTAGAAAACAATGCTTTTGGCGATGCAAGAGACGCGCTGCTGAAGAGCATTAGCAAAAATCCAAACAACGCGAACGCGCACAATGATCTTGGCCGCGCGCTTGTCGCCCTTGGCGAGGGCAAGGCGTCAATCAACAGCTTTAAAGAGGCTGTCCGCATTGATCAAAATCACAGTGAAGCCTGGCATAATCTCGGACTGGCGCATTTTCATCAGGGCGCGATTGAGAGCGCTTATGAAGCCTATGGCAAAGCCTTGCGGCTGTCTCCCTCTCGCGGCGAAACGCTCTATGCTTTGGCCGAACTTTTGTTTCAGCAGGGTCAGGCGCGCGATGGGGAGCAGTGCCTGTCTATCGCGACGCAGATTGATCCAAACAATCTGAAAGCCCGCGTCGCCTTGGCATCGAAGATCAATGCACTTGGCTATATCGATCAGGCGAAGACCGCATTTGAGGAGATTTTAAAGCAAGAGAGCGGCAACGCTAATGTATGGTTCAGCTATGGGCAAAACTGCGAAGACCGAGGCGATCGTGAGGGCGCGGTAAGGGCCTTTGAACGCGCCCTTGATATTGAGCCAGCGCATGCAGCCAGTATTGGCCGCTTGGCGCCGCTGCTGCCGGGTGAGGCTCTCCGTCAGAAGCAGGCGCAGTGGGAAGCGCTCGTTTCAGATGACGCATGCTCAGATTCAGATCGCGCCCTTATCGGCTATGGTCTTGGCAAGGCGCTAGAACGTCAGAAGGACTATGAGCCTGCTTTTGCGGTATATTCGGCCGCTAATGCTGCGCGCCAGCGAGAGGCAGGCATCTTCGAGAGAGACGCATTTACCGAACGAAACGAGCGCATCATAACCGCCTTTTCAGACCATACCTTCTGCCAAGCCGAACGCGGCGCGACGGGCCGGAGACCTATCTTCATCGTCGGCATGCCTCGTTCCGGCACGACGCTAACAGAGCAAATTTTGTCAGCCCATCCGTATGTGCATGGCGCTGGCGAGTTAACGGCAATTACCAAGGTCGCGGGAGAGCTCAAACGCCGGCTCTGCGAAACGCCTGAGGATTGGCCGTTTTGTTTAAGCAAAGCCTCAGCAGATTTATTCACCCAGGCCGCTGCCGATTGCGACATTACGCTGTGGGAAAAGGCAGAGGAAAGCGCAACACGCGCTATCGACAAATCCCCCTTAAACTTTTTCCACCTGGGCTTGATTGAGCGGCTGTATCCCGAAGCCCTGGTGATCCATTGCAAACGAAAACCCAGAGATGTGTGCTTTTCGATATTCACTGAGAATTTCGCGACCAGTCAGCTACACGCGACCAATCTTGCAGATATTGCCTATTATTGGACCGTCTATGACCGCCTCATGGCCTTCTGGCGCGGCGCTCTGAAACTACCGATTTTAGAGATCACCTACGAAGACACGGTCGAGGATATTGAAACGGCGGCGCGCACCCTTTGTGATTTTGCGCAGGTCGAATGGGACGAGCGCTGCTTAAAGTTCTATGAAAGCAGCCGGTCGGTCAGCACCCCCAGCCGCTGGCAAGTACGCCAACCCATTTACGGTTCATCCGTCGCCCGCTGGAAACGCTTTGAAGACATGATTGGCGATCAGTTCGATCGCCTCCCCGCTTCCTAAACCTTCACCACAATCGCATCTTGGGCCCGCAGGCTTTTCTGAAAGCGCATGCCCTTTGTCATGTGCAGCTGCCTGTCATCTGAGCCGGTGCACTCTGCTCAAATTGGAGCAGTATTGTTTGATAGGCCATTTCTTTCGAAATAGACAAAATCCAATATCTGCGCTACTTCGCTACATGAACAAGAGAAATAATCGGCCGCTCGTCTCACCACGAGAATAGCCCAAGACATTGTCTTGCAAAGGTTTTCTCACACGAATTGTAGCGAAGCAGCGCAGAGAGCTTGGGCGCATGGGGCGCCAAGTCAAACGGGGGTTAACGCAGCGACCATGATCGACATACCCAAGCTGTCTCGCCGAGACCTTGTAAAGCAAACCTCATGCTTGGCAGTGACCGCTGCATCTGCTGGCTGCTTGCCAAAGCCGGCAACGCAGCGGCTCGTAGCTGAAAAAGCCGACGTTTGGCTCGGGGTTGATCGTCGTCATGGCAAAATTCCGGGCATCGTTTTCAACGGTCAATTTCCTGGCCCAACACTGACCTTAAGACAACATCAAACAACGCCTGTCGAGGTCGTGAACATTCTCGACGAGCCGCTGTCCATCCATTGGCATGGGCTGCGCGTGGTCAATGATCAGGACGGCGTTGGCGGGCTGACGCAGCCATCGATCCAACCAGGCGGCACCCACACCTACCACTTAAACTCGCCGGATGCAGGAACCTTCTGGTATCACCCACATGTCAACTCGTTCCTCCAAATTGCGCAGGGCCTATTCGGCCCGCTCCTGGTGACCGGGGAAAACGAGCCGGCCTTCGCCAGCGATCATGTCTTTGTCCATTCAGAGGCCTATGTGCGCAAAACCGATAGGCAATTCGCTCTCAAACAGCTTTACGACATCTCAAATTCTCATTTCGATGACAGACTTAGCTTTCTTGAGTTGATTAACGGCGCGCTTGAGGAGCATGTGATGTTGCCAAAAGGCGGATGGAACCGCGTGCGCTTGATTGCCGGCGGCCCAATGTCTGGCACGGTTGTCAGAACTGAAAACCTGGCGGCCTTCCTCATCGCGCTAGACGGCCAACCCATACCGCCGACGTCTGCCGAAGAACCGATAACGTTGACTGCGGGGCAGCGCATTGATCTTGCGATCGCGGCAAAACCAAACACGAGCGCTGGCGCGATCCGCTTTGCGCTGCCGTTTAATGAAGGCAACAAAACGGCTATTCATGTCACTTTTGAGGATGGCGCGGAAGCGCCCGATACGCCGCCTCATCTGCCAGAAAACCCGCATCTTACGCCGGTTTTGGAAGGCGCGGCCAGAGAGCGCATCACAATGTCCGCGGCAAACCCAAAACTGATTGATACGTTCACAGCGCTGGGTGCCGCGCTGGGCGATGCCTTCAAGGTCCCCAAGCAGTTTTGGGCGCTCAACGATCAAGCCATGCCCGAGCAGTATCAAGAAATCCTATGCCAGCAGCTCAAACCCTTGTTTACACTGAAACGCGGTCAGACATGTGTGCTGGACATCGTCAACACCACAGACGAAGGGCACCCGTTCCACCTGCATGGCCATAGCTTTACATGTCTATCCCCACGCGATGCCATTGCTGGCAAAGCACCGGTGCGCGATACCGTCAATGTGCCGCCAGGGGAAACGACCAAGGTTGCCTTCGTTGCAGACAACCCAGGCGATTGGATGGTGCATTGCCACCATGTTGGGCACCAGGCTCAAGGCATGATGGGCTGGTTTGCCGTCACATAATCGGCTGGTCGGGCACAGGCAGAGCCACCCCTAGTCTTCCTCATTGCGCGGATCGATTTCGAAGGTCGTCACCGAGCGCGGCTGAATAGCCACATACTCTTCTTGTAGCTCGGCCGGGACACTGTCTGACTGCCGCAAACGGACGAGCCCGAAACAACACAGCGCCGCGTAAACGCCTATGGCGTATACAAAAAGGCCTGAAGGGTTTGTGATGACCATGACGCCGGCCGCGATTAACGGCCCCAAAATGGAACCCAGACCAAACACCAGCAACAAGCCAGCACTAATCGCAACGAAATCTTGATTGTCTGCATGATCGTTTGCATGGGCCGCGCATAGTCCAAATATGGACATTGATGAGAGGCCGAAGATAAATCCCCCAGCAACAAGAAAGCCAACGGACAGCGAGCCCATATAGGCGGCCACAATACCGGTTATGCAGGTTGCGAAAGCAGCCAGAAGCAGGACGATACGCCTATCATAAAGGTCTGAGAGCAAACCAAGCGGCCATTGGCCAAGGGCCCCGCCGACAATCAACGCACCGAAGAACAGCGTCACAACGGAAACGTTGTGGCCGAAGCTTTGGACATAGACAGCCCCAAGCGCATAGAGCGCGCCATTGACCAAGCCAGCAGCAAGCGCCCCCATGACCGCGAGCGGCGACACGCTTAACAATCGACGAATATTGAGGTTAACCGACGTAAGAGGATTTGGCGCTTGCGCTTTGGTGAAGGCAATCGGGACAATGGCAAGGCATGTCAGGATGGCGACGACGGAGAACAAAGTGGTGCCCGCAGCGGCAGCGACGTTGAGCAAAGCTTGCCCGCATGTCATGGCACACAGATCCACTATTCTATAGACTGATAAGATGCGCCCTCTCGTTGCGCTGTCGGCTTGCTCGCTGATCCAGCTTTCAATGACCATGAAGAGGCCAGCAAAGCAAAACCCTGTGATTGCGCGCAAAACAAGCCACAATCCGACGTTCACAAGGATCGGGTAGATCAGTGCAGTTGCCGCAGCAAGAGCGGCAAGCAAAACGAAAGCGCGAATATGGCCAACACGGGCCACCAAGAGCGGCGTGCGCAAACACCCAAGGACAAAACCGCCATAATAGGCAGACATCATCAAGCCAATGACAGCGACAGACATGCCCTCCATGTCCGCGCGGACTGAAATAAGCGTTCCTTGAAGACCGCTCCCAGCAAGAAGCAGCCCAATGGACAAGAGGAGTGATGTGAGCGAACGGATCATATGACCGTGAAAACCAAGACTGGATGAAAACCGCCAGGGCGCCGCGAGCAAGGCGAAAATAGCTCGGCAACGCGCAACATTGCCGAACAAAACGACCTGTTGATTTGCCCTATAAAAAATAAATTATCCTAATTGTAAATTTAAAAAATGTGATGCACCCTGCCGCCGGTCCATGATCGAGGGTTTTTTCAAAAAGCGGGACGTCCTTCGCCGCTCTAAATACGGCGGCCTCTCTGCAGCGCCGCACGCAGTATTGCCGCGCCATGTGTAACTGTAAGTTGCGCTCTGGTGACTATTATTACATGGCGGCGCGCGGCGCTCGAATGATATTGCCGAGGGTAATGAAGGACGATGCTGTCACGTGTCCGTCTTGAGAAAGGTTCACAATGCACTCCCCTATAATGTTCAATAAAAACGGCCCCGCAGGCTTTCTCGAGACAAAACAGCCACTCGAAACGGCGGAATTACTTGCCGGCCAACCCTTTGGCGCCGAGCATCTCTTCTTTGAAGACAAAGCCAGCGGCGCCCGGGCCGGGCTCTGGCACTCAACAGCCTATACCGAGCGCTACGACAGCTATCCCGTCAATGAGTTCATGTACATTTTCGAAGGGTCCGTCACTTTAATTGACGATAGCGGCGAACATGTCTTTCGCGCCGGTGACTCCTTTGTGCTGCCCAAAGGGTTTTCCGGAACCTGGCAGCAGGATGAGTACATGCTGAAATATTTTTACATGTCGGAATAACGCAAACGAGTCTTGGTATAAGCATCATGACCACAAGCATCGATGGACAATTCGATTACGTCATTGCAGGCGCTGGCTCTGCGGGCTGCGTTCTAGCAGCGCGGCTGGCAGAAGATCGCAATGTGCGGGTTCTGGTCCTTGAGGCCGGCAGTGCGCGCGGCTCTTGGATGATTGACATGCCAAGCGCGCTGACCATGCCGATGAATTCAAAACGCTACAACTGGGGCCTGGAAACACAGCCCGAGCCCTATTTGAACGGACGGCGAGTAAACTTGCCGCGCGGGAAAGGCGTTGGCGGCTCATCACTTGTGAACGGCATGTGCTACGTGCGCGGCAACCCGCTTGACTATGAACGCTGGGCATATCTCGGCGCTGAGGGGTGGAACTGGCGCCACGTTTCCGCTTATTTCAAGCGCGCCGAGTGTGTCCTGGGCGCGCAGCCGGGCGACCCTTATCGCGGCACAACGGGACCGCTTAAAGTCAGGCGCGGTGACCAAGAAAACCCGCTCTACGGAACTTTTTTAGAAGCCGGCAGGCAGGCTGGATACGCCCTCAGCGACAACATGAACCAGCGCCAGCATGAAGGGTTCTCTCCCATGGAGATGACCGTCTTCAAAGGCAAGCGATGCAGCGCAGCACGCGGGTACCTCAAACCAGCTGTGGAGACGGGACAGGTGAAAGTCCTGCCCAATGCCATGGTCGACAAAGTTGTTATTGAAGACGGCCGGGCTAAAGGCGTGCTCTTCGAGCACAACGGAGAACTCAAACAGGTTAATGCGTCTCGGGAAGTCATCGTCTCCGCTGGCTCTATCATGTCGCCGATCATCTTGAAGCGTTCCGGTATCGGCGGCGGCGAGGAACTCAAAAGCCACGGGATTGAGGTCGTATGTGACCTTCCAGGCGTCGGCGAGAACCTGATGGATCACCTAGAGCTTTATCTGCAGCAAGCATGCACGCAGCCAGTTTCGCTCTATAAGTGGATGGGCCTTTTGGGCAAAGGCTATATCGGTGCGCGCTGGCTTGCCACCCACACGGGCCTTGGCGCGACCAACCACTTTGAATCCGGGGCGCATGTGCGCAGCCGGGCCGGCATTGGCTATCCGGATATTCAGTTTCATTTCTTGCCGCTGGCCATCTCCTATGACGGCAGTGCCATGGCCCAGCAAGAAGGCTACCAGGTCCATGTCGGCACCAAGCGCTCGAAAAGCCGCGGCCATGTGAGACTGGGTTCTGCAGCTCGCCAGGATATGCCCAAAGTCACCTTTAACTACATGAGCCATGCCGATGATTGGCAGGACATGCGCACATGCATCGATCTTACGCGGGAAATTTTTGCGCAGCCGGCCTTCGCGCCCTATAGCGGCCCTGAACTCAATCCTGGCGCCGATATCCAAGGCGATGCGCTCGACGAGTTTATTCGGACCAATGTGGAAAGTGCGTATCATCCTTGCGGCACGTGCCGCATGGGCACGGATCGCATGGCGGTTGTAGGGCCAGATTGCAAAGTGCACGGCGTGGAGGCGCTGCGGGTTGTCGATGCGTCCATCATGCCGCAAGCAACAGCAGGCGATCTCAACGCACCAACGATTATGCTTGCTGAAAAGGCGTCAGACGCGGTGCGCGGCCGGCCCATTCTCACAGATGAACAGGCAACGATAGTTGTTGATCGGCATTGGCAAACAGCGCAGCGCTCCTCTGCTGTCGATCATAACATTATCAATGACCCTGATGCGATTGCAGCGGTGATGGAGGCTGAAACCGTTGGCCATGCTGCATTGGGCATGGACCGCATTGCCGCCGAATGATCACTCTCCCTCTGACAGAAACCCGGCATAACTTTATTGCGGGGCAGCGTTGCAATGCGAGCGGCCCTGAATTTGCCTCCACATTTCCAGCGACTGGCGAGACAATCGCGGTCATTGAAAGTGCCGGCGGCGATGATATCGAACGCGCCATTGCGGCAGCACGCACAGCGCAAGAAACCTGGGCGCAGTGGCAGCCTGAAGAGCGCGCGCAAGTCCTCCTCAAAGCGGCCCGATTGCTCAGAGACAACAATGACGAGCTCGCCTTTCTAGAGACGCTTGATACTGGCCGCCCTCTCAGCGAA
>JBCCDR010000047.1:0-11601 GCA_039030675.1 Pseudomonadota bacterium
CCATCAGGGCAGCCTCATACACCCACGCGTTGGCGTCCAGGATGGCTGATAAACCGATCTTATGGCTCTGCAGTGTGTTGGCGGCATAGCGTCCATTGAGACAGCGCTTGACCCATTTCAGCGGCATATAGGCGAGTTGAGCGCTAACGCGATCCGGCACATTTAGCAGGATATGTACATGCGCCATTGGAGGGCCCGCTTTCTTGTACAAACGCCCAACGAAGGCGGTAGCCGTGTCTGCGCGCCCAGTCAGTCTCCGGCCAACTTCACAAATCGCGCTGTGGCAGCCGCATTTCGCCGTTTATCCACGCTAGCGCTTTCACAAAGAATCCTAATAAACCGATTGAACGGAGCAACCTGCTTCCAAGCGGCATAACTGCAGGCGATCAATTCTCTGCATTGCATCTCCGTTAGCTGGTCGCTGGCTTTGGCCTTGGTCCGTCTGGCGCCGCCATGCGGCAAGAGCCGCTGCTTGCTTGAGACCGGGAGCAGCATGAAAGGACCGTCCTATATAGGCCATGGTCACCGTGATGCATTAAGCCATTGATTTGAAACGATAGGACGTAAAGTGTCTGTAACGGTCAGCCACAAACAGAACCGACGCCGCGCAAGTTTCAAGTAGTTGGCCAGGCACATCAAGACGAAACAGGAAACACGAAATCCATGCATGGCGTTTACCTAGGAATCTAGAGCGCTTTCGCTCGCGGTCTTTGGCAAACTTTCCAACCAGCTCTGCGCGTGGTCTTCACGAATGCGGCTCGCCCGCCCGACCTTCACTATCGGCAATTTTCCTGCTTTACTTTGCCGGTAAATCGTAGACCGCGACACGCCATAGGCGCGCTGAAATTCGCTGATCGTGATGAGTTTGGGCATATGACCCTCCTTAGTTTTGGATGGTCGTCGTTATGTCTCAAGGCGCCCCATAGGGTCAGTTAGTCTGGCTAGCGAAGGCCAAATTAAGTCCTAACTGGCCTTTTGTCCCTGCGCTTTGATCTGCTTGATGTCTGGCGGCATTTGGGGGCGTCACTCTTGCCAAAATCATGGCCAAAACCGCAATATGCCCCTAGCCGTGCCCCTAAGTAATCTGGATTGGTGAGATTGCGAAATGGTGCCCAGAAGAGGACTCGAACCTCCACGTCCTTACGGACACTAGCACCTGAAGCTAGCGCGTCTACCAATTCCGCCATCTGGGCTGAGGGCTGGGTGTAGCTAAGGGCGCGCTCGTACGCTGCTTCAGCTGGTTTTGTCAATGACAAATGGCGCTGTTTCTGGCCAGGATGCGCCATGCGATGCTGTGCCGTCTTTACGGGCTCCAAACCCTGGCGTACATAGCCCGCAACATTATGCCTTTAGGAAATGGGGAGCCCCATGGCAGAACAGCTTTACACCGTCATTGGCGGCTCTGGCTTTATTGGCCGCTACATTGTCCAAGACCTGGCCGCAGCCGGCCACCGGGTTCGCGTGGGCGTGCGCCATCCCAACCAGGCCTTGTTTTTAAAGCCGCTGGGCGCTGTGGGCCAAGTCATGCCCATGGCGGCGAGCGTCCTCAATGAAGACTCCATCACGCGCGCGGTCGACGGCGCCGACGGTGTCATCAATCTTGTGGGCATCTTGCATGGCAGCACAAAAGCCTTTGAGAGCCTTCAAAGCCAGGGCGCGGCCATGGTCGCGCGGGTTGCCAAAGCGGCGGGCGTCAAACGGTTCGTCCACATGTCAGCCATTGGCGCGGATGCGGACAGCGAGGTCGATTACGCGCGCACCAAAGGCGAGGGCGAAGCAGGCGTTAAGGAGGCGTTCCCGGAGGCAACCATCTTGCGCCCCTCCATCGTCGTCGGACCGGAAGACCAATTCCTCAATCGCTTTGGCGATATGGCGCGCAAAAGCCCGGTCATGCCGCTCATCTGCGGGGAGACGCGCTTTCAGCCCGTCTATGTGGGAGACGTCGCCAAGGCCGCTTTTAAAGCGCTGACCAGCACCGGATATGAAGGCAAAACCTACGCGCTTGGCGGGCCGCAAACCTACAGCTTTAAAGACCTGCTGCGCTACATCATGGATGAAACCATGCACAGCCGCCCCTTCTTGCCTATCCCAACGCCTATCGCCGAAATCCAAGGCGCGCTCATGAGCGTCCTGCCCAACCCGCCGCTCACGCGCGGGCAGGTGAAAATGCTGCAAAATGACAATGTGGTCGCCGAAGGGGCGCTGACATTGGCGGATTTTGACATCACGCCAACACCCATGGAATCCGTCGCACCCAGCTACCTTGTGCGGCATCGGCCCCATGGGCGGTTTTCTAAGAAGGATGCGGCTTGAGGAGCCAAGTGTTTAATTGCTTGGCGCAAGCATAGCCGACGGCTCGGTATCAAACCAACGAAGCGCCTTGGCATCGCGTTGTACCTCAAAACTAAATGCTGCGCTGCGATTGGCACGCCTGACCAGCAAGCCCGACACCTTTTTGGGCATAAACCGCCACTTCAGGAGTGCCTGCTTCGCCGCGTCAGCAAGAGCATCCTGCCCTGTATTGCTTATGACCTTGAGAGTTTGAGGGTCGATCGTTCCATCAGCGGAGATATCGTAAGAAAGACGCACTTCCTTGCCAATCGCGCCAGCTGCGAGCGCTTCGCTCACTCTGGGCGCAATGGGTACGATTGGTCTGCCCCGTACCCATATGCGCGCTTCCACTCGCATCTGATCGAGAATTTGCTCTTTCAGGTCGGCAGTCTTTTCTGGCTGGTCAATTGCAGCATAGCCGCGCATGGCGTATTTTAGATGAATAGGCGCTGGATAAAGGCCGACCAACGTTTCAATATGCTTTTGTGCTCGCGCTTTCTGATTGAGTTTTACGGCGCCGTACAAAGCATTTTTCAACAATTTGGCCGTCGGCCATGCGTCAGTTGCGCGCTGGTGCTCAATGCCTCGTTCAGCCACCATCAAGCCGGCTTGAAAGTCGCCCGTTTGGAGGCGGACGCTGGACACAGTTTCATAGTCTAACGCACTGCTGGTGGGCCCAAAGACAGTCGCATCGGCCATTGCGATGGCTTTTGCTTCCATACCGGCTTTCAAATACAAGATCTGAAGCTGATTGTTCTGCCTGCTCCGATCGGTGGCAGGCATATACTCCGACGAAATAATGCTCTCATACGCAGCCACTGCCTCTTCAAACCTATTTGTTTTTGCGGCCAAATACCCTTTTAATTCGGTCAACTTGTAGCTTTCGTAGGTGGATAGTGGCTCTTGGCTCTGAAAGGCTTGCATTATCGCATAGGCTTCTTCCGGCTTGCCATTCGTCGAATGGTCAACAGCGGTGTTCATTGCCGTAATGAGATCCCTATTTCGCAGTATGTCTTTGCGGCGGTCTGCAGCATCAGCGCTTGAGGCAAAACAAAACAAAGACAGAGCGATCACAAAGACCGGCAATCGAACAAGCAAGGCGAACGCGTTGATCATCATCGCATGACCTGCCTTACCCCATAGCTACCGGACCGTATCGGCTGGACGATTCGTACGTCCACCACCTTCGTTGACGGGTCAAAAGAGACAACTTGGTATTGCGCGCTTAGCTGGGTCAGCAGCTTGGGTAATTTGGACGGCTTGGCAATGACGCGTCGATTGTCGAAATCGAGCGCAACACCGTTTTCAAGCACTTGCAACTCAAAGCCCAAATTGCCCAGTATTCCGACGTATCCCAAGTAAACAATGCGAACATAGCTGTCGGGCCCCACCGCTCCGCGCTCTACCAACTCAAAGGGCGTAGCGTCGATCGCCTGAAGTGCTTTATCTTTCTCGCTTTTCGCGCCTAACAAAAAAGCACGATCCATACGGCTGTCGATATTTGTATCCACCAAACACAATCGCGTATTCGCTCCGGAGCGCTGCATCGCTGAAGTGAGGCCTAGCGACGTAAAATTGATGAGACTTTTCAGATAGTTTTGCTTTTGCTGCGTACAAAAGAGCAGCGCGTCGGGTGGCAAGCGCTGGCGCAATCCGCCATAAGTTACCGAGATTTTCTCAAGAAGGATGCCCTTGGGTAGCGCATAAGATTGCCCAACCAAGCTCACATCCAGAGGGGCTTGAAGTCGTGCACCGACCGCGTAGCCAACGGGGCTCTCAAGAAGGGTATCACCTGGTTTTAGAATTTTGGTCGTGCCAACTTCGGCCATGTCAGAGCCCAGGGCCAGTCGGCTTGGAGCAACAACGCCTTCGCTTGCACATGCATGCAAGAAAACAACAAATAAGAGAGTAACAAAACGCATAAAAACTCCACCATTGCGTTACTGGCCTTTCATTAGAGGCATTCTAAGTCGATGCAAGGGAAAGTTGTTTATGATTGCGTCCGCCAAAAAGACACCACGGCCAAAACAGCTCCAGCGGGCGCTAAGGAATTTCGCTGAACGGGCAGCCATCTTGCAGCGCCGTGCCTGCTGGAGCGTCGCTGTTAAAGGCGTCTGACTGGATACGCCACGCGCCATCTGCATCACGTACGCGCGTTTCGAGAAACTTGCCCACATCGACACGGTAGCTGCCATCACCTGTGGGAATGAAGATACAGGACCGGCCTCGAATGGCAGCGAAATTCCCGTGACCGTCAATGCTTTCAATGTCGAAAGCGATTTTGAAGCCAATCTCGTTATCAGCTTCCCAAGCTGCGATATCACGCTGGCCACGCACGGTGGGAAAACCCGGAGGCATCATGGCAGCGTCATCGGTAAATTCTTGGGCCAAAGCGCGCCAATCATTGGTGTTGTAAAGCGCAACCCAACGCTCGGACGCTGCGCGCAAATCGGCGACATCCTGCTGGGTGAGCCCCATAGGGTCGTCACTGCAAGCTGCCAGGGCTATGGCCAAGGAGAGAGATGAGGCGCGGGTTAAACGTGTCATCGCATTGAAGCCAATCATAAAAACCACCACAGCAGAAACACGCCGAGCGCCACACGGTAAATCACGAAGAGCGTCATCGACGCGCTTTCAAGCCAGCGCATGAGGAAATGGATGGCGACTAGCGCTGAAACAAAGGCGAGAGCAGCGGCGATGGCCATGTCGGCGGTGATGGCTGTGCCCGTTTCCATGACATCCAACCCAAGCAACAGGCCAGCGGCGGCGATGGTGGGGATGGACATGAGCATGGAAAAACGGGCGGCTTCGGGGCGTTTAAAGCCCAGCGCGCGCGCAGCGGTCATGGTGGTCCCGGCGCGGCTGGCGCCTGGGATGAGGGCGAGGACTTGCGCGAGGCCGATGAGCGCTGCTTGGGGCCAGCCCAGGTCGGCCAGCGTGCGGGTTCTGGCGGCCAGCATATCCGCGCCATAGAGAGCGATGCCAAAGCCGATGGAGGCCAGCGCGATGATGATGGGGTCGCGCAGGCCTTCATCCAGGCCGAGCACTTTTAACGCCAGGCCGGCCAACACGACCGGAATCGTGGCCAGCACCAGCAGCCAAAACAGCCGCTTGTCTTCCGGCGCCTTGGCAAGACCAATGGTCGCAGCGCCCCCGCGGGCAAGCGCGCCCACATCGCGGCGGAAATAGAGCATAACAGCGCCGAGCGTGCCCACATGCACGGCGATGTCCATGGCCAGGCCTTGGTCCTCCCAAGACGTGAGCTGAGGCACCAGAATCAGGTGACCTGAGGACGAAATCGGCAGAAACTCTGTGATTCCTTGGACCAGGGCGAGGATGGTGAGTTGGAGAAGAGACATAGCGTTCGCCAATAAGAGCTTGGACCTGCTTAAACCACAAGGCTTTCGCAAACCCTAGCGGCAATCTTGCGTGCGGAGAATACAGATAGGTCAGTATTGCTGCCATAAATTGGGAGAAAAGCTGGACTCTGCGGAAAGTTTTGCTATGTACACACTCGTGGAAGCGCACACCGCAGCGCTGATTATAACGACAAGTGACTTGGATTTGGGGCCTAAGGCGCCGGCATGGGCGCCTTTGCAAGCACGCAGCCTCCACCGCCGCACTTGACCAAAAGCAAAGGACTGACGAGCCCATGAGCGAGAAACAAATGCTGCAGTTTGTGCGGGTCGAAAAGGAGATGCCAGAAAAGCGCGCCGCGGGCGAGCGCAAAGAAGATTTCCATGAAATCTATAAGGAATTCATTGAGGTAAAGGCGGAAGAACAGGCCAGCCGCTGCAGCCAATGCGGTGTGCCGTTCTGCCAAGTCCATTGCCCGCTGCACAACAATATCCCCGATTGGCTGCGGCTCACGGCAGAAGGCCGGCTGGAAGAAGCCTATGAGGTGTCTTCAGCCACCAACAATATGCCGGAGATTTGCGGCCGCATTTGCCCGCAAGACCGCTTGTGTGAAGGCAACTGCGTCATCGAAAAGGGCTTCGAATCGGTCACCATTGGTTCGGTTGAAAAATACATCACCGACACCGCTTGGGACAATGGCTGGGTCAAGCCCGTCGTTCCGCCGCGCGAACGCGAGGAAAGCATCGGCATCATCGGCGCTGGCCCTGCCGGCATGGCTGCTGCGGAAGAGATGCGCCGCAAGGGCTATCAGGTGACCATTTATGACCGGTACGACCGCGCCGGGGGCCTGCTGATTTATGGCATCCCCAACTTCAAGCTGGAAAAAGAAGTCGTTACCCGGCGTACGCAGCGCTTGGTGGATTCAAAAATCACGTTCAAACAGAACTTTGAAGTGGGCAAAGACGCCACTTTAGATGACCTGCGCCAAGAGCATGACGCCATCTTAATTGCGACTGGCGTTTATAAAGCCCGCGACCTAGGCGGCCCTGGCTCCGGGCTTGGCAACATCTTCCCCGCCATGGATTTCCTCACCGCATCCAACCGCAAGGGCCTGGGCGATGATGTGCCGACCTTTGATGACGGCACGCTGAGCGCGGAAGGCAAAGATATCGTGGTCATCGGCGGCGGGGACACGGCCATGGACTGCGTGCGCACGGCCGTGCGGCAGGGCGCAAAATCCGTCAAATGTCTCTACCGCCGTGACCGCCAAAACATGCCCGGCTCCATGCGCGAGGTGGACAACGCGGAAGAAGAAGGCGTCGAGTTCAAATGGCTGTTCGCGCCCGAAGCGTTCATGGGCGAGAACACCGTCAGCCATGTACGCGCCCAGCAGATGCGCCTGACCGCGCCCGATGCCACTGGCCGCCAGAAGCCTGAGCCCGTCAAAGGCGCTTCGGAAAGCATTGAAGCAGACATCGTCATCAAAGCATTGGGCTTTGACCCGGAAGACCTGCCGACCTTGTTTGATTGCCCGGACCTGCAAACCACCCGCTGGGGCACCATCCGTGTCGACCACAAGACTATGATGAGCAATCTGGATGGCGTCTTTGCCGCCGGCGACATTGTCCGCGGTGCCTCGCTGGTTGTGTGGGCCGTGAAAGACGGGCGCGATGCAGCTGAGGCCATGCACAGCTACATCCAATCGCGCGCAAAAGCAGACCAAGCCGGCCAAGTCGCCGCAGAATAGGACCAGACATGAAACGCTTCTTTCTTGCTGCGGCAGCCGCCGCAACGCTCTCTTTGTCTCCGCTTTGCGCGCAGGCCGACGATGCTGATGACTTGGCCCGCGAGATTGGCGTGGGCGGTCAGCTCATCCAAAACATTCAGCCCCTGCTGCCTATGATGTCAAACCAGGTGGTCACCCAGTTTAAGCAGATGGGCCTACCGCTGATGGACCGGGTTGAGCGCGACGGCAAAGGCGGCCTGCCGCGCTTTAAGGAAATTTTTGAAGAGGAATTTGTCGCAGCGTTGCAGACGCAAGTTCCTGAACTGGACTCCAACGTGGCGCAAATGTTCCGCGATATGCTCACCGCCCAAGAGCTGAAAGACACAAAAGCGTTTGTGAATACTCCAGCTGGCAAAAAGTTTTTAGGCGCTCTGACAGGCGCGCAAGGCGAACTGCAGAAATTTGGCGAAAAAGCAGGCATGCGCGCTGGGTCCGTAGCCGGCCCGAACGCGATTGAGCGTGCCGAAAAAGAGATGTTTTAGAGGCTGATATGACCGACCTGACAAACCAAGACTGGCAGCGCCAATATCTGGCTGAGAACGGCCTCTATGACACCATGGATGAGCACAGCTCTTGCGGCGTGGGCTTTATTGCCTCCACTGATGGGCGCGCGCGCCGTGATGTGGTCTCCAAGGGCATTGATGCGCTGAAAGTGCTGTTCCACCGCGGCGCTGTGGATGCCGATGGCAAAACCGGCGACGGCGCGGGCATCCATGTGGAAATCCCGCAGGCCTTCTTCCACGAGCATGTGCAAGACACGGGGCACCACCCGGAAGACAATAGCACGATTGCTGTGGGCCAGGTCTTCCTGCCGCGCACGGATATGGCAGACCAGGAAGCCTGCCGGACCATCGTGGAAGCGGAAATCCTCAAATCCGGCTATAAGATTTACGGCTGGCGCCAAGTGCCTGTCGATACCTCTGTGATTGGGGATAAGGCCCGCTCGACACGCCCGGAAATCGAGCAAATCATGATTGCCGGCAAGCCCGGCGAGGATGATGCGGATTTTGAGCGCACGCTCTATGTCATCCGCCGCCGCATCGAAAAGCGCGTCGTGCAGCGGCAAATTAGCGGCTTTTACATCTGCTCGCTTTCGTGCCGCTCCATCATTTACAAAGGCCTGTTCCTGGCTGAGCAGCTCTCCGTCTTCTATCCTGATCTAACGGACAAGCGCTTTGAAAGCCGCTGGGCAATTTATCACCAGCGCTATTCGACCAATACTTTCCCGGAATGGTGGCTTGCCCAGCCGTTCCGCTCGCTGGCGCATAATGGTGAAATCAACACCATTCGCGGCAACAAGAACTGGATGAAAGTCCACGAAATCAAAATGGCGGATAACGCCTTTGATGAGTATTCCGAAGACATCAAACCGGTCATCCCCGTCGGCGCGTCTGACAGTGCAGCGCTGGATGCGGTGTTTGAACTCTTGGTGCATGGCGGGCGCGAGGCGCCCATGGTCAAGACCATGCTGATCCCCGAAAGCTGGTCAAAGAAATCGACCATGCCGCAGGAATGGCGCGATATGTATGCGCACCTCAATTCCGTGATGGAGCCATGGGATGGCCCCGCAGCCATTGCGGCAACTGATGGCCGCTGGATCATCGGCGGCATGGACCGCAATGGCCTGCGCCCCATGCGCTATACACTCACGCGCGACGGCCTGCTGATTGTGGGCTCTGAAACCGGCATGGTGGTGGTGCCTGAGGCCAATGTGGCTGAACGCGGGCGCTTAGGGCCGGGCCAGATGATTGCTGTGGACCTGCAAGACGGCGGCTTCTTCCGCGACGATGAAATCAAAAATCGCTTGGCAGCCGAGCGGCCCTATCATGAGTGGGTCAAAGATTTCCAAACCTGGGATGATTTGCGCTCTGCCAATGATAGCGACAGCAAAGCCTATAGCCGCGATGAGCTGCGCCGGCGCCAAGTGGCCGCGGGCGTTACCATGGAAGACTTGGAGCTCATCCTCCACCCACAAGTGGAAGATGCCAAGGAAGCCATCGGCTCCATGGGCGATGATACGCCGCTCGCCGTCATTTCGACCAAGCGGCGCAACTTAAGTCATTTCTTCCGGCAAAATTTCAGCCAAGTGACCAATCCACCCATCGACCCCTTGCGCGAGCACCGGGTGATGTCGCTGAAAACACGCTTTGGCAACTTCGCCAATGTGCTGGACCAAGATGCTAGCCAAGCGGGCGTTCTGGTCATCAATTCACCGGTCATTACCAATGCTGAATGGGATATTCTCCAGCGGCATTTCGGCGACACGGCCACGGTGATTGATTGCTCCTTCCCCGCTGATGGCAGCCATGACGCGCTCTATCAAGCGCTGCGCCGCATCCGTGAGGAAGCGGAAAATGCCGTGCGTGCTGGCAAGGGCCAGATTTTCCTCACCGATGAATTCATTACGCCCAAGCGCTGCGCGATCCCGATGATTTTGGCGACCGCCAGCGTGCACAGCCATTTGATGGATGAAGGCCTGCGCACCTTCTCCTCGCTCAACGTGCGCTCTGCGGAAGCCTTTGACACGCATTTCTTCGCCGTCCTCATTGGCGGCGGCGCGACGACTGTGAATGCTTATTTGGCACAAGAAAGCCTGGCAGATCGCCAGTCGCGCGGCCTGTTTGGGGATTTGAGCCTAGAGGCGTGCTTGGCCAATCACCGTGAGGCCATCAATCAAGGCCTGCTCAAAATCATGTCCAAGATGGGCATCTCCGTGATCAGCTCCTATCGCGGCGGCTATAATTTTGAAGCTGTTGGTCTTAGCCGGGCCTTGGTGGCCGAGCTGTTCCCGGGCATGCCGTCTAAAATTTCTGGCATGGGCATTCCCGGCATCCAGATGGGCGCTTTGGAAGAACATGCCAAAGCCTTTGATGAAGACGTCATCGCGCTGCCTGTGGGCGGGTTCTATAAGTATCGCCAGAACGGCGAAACCCATGCCTTTGATGGCCGGCTCATCCACATGCTGCAATCGGCGGTCTCCAATGACAGCTATTCGCAGTATCTGGCCTATTCGGAAGGCCTGCGCTCCCTGCCGCCCATCAATCTGCGTGATTTGATGGACATGAAGAAATTTAGCAATAACGACGCGGACATTGACCGGGTTGAATCCATCACGGAAATCCGCAAGCGCTTCTTAACGCCTGGCATGAGCATGGGCGCGCTGTCTCCCGAGGCGCATGAAACACTCACCATCGCCATGAACCGCGTGGGCGCGAAGTCCGTGTCTGGCGAGGGCGGGGAAGACCCCGAGCGCTATAAGCCGCGCGAGAATGGCGACAATCCCAACTCGCCCATCAAACAAGTCGCCTCCGGCCGTTTCGGCGTGACCGCGCAGTATCTAAACGCGTGTGAAGAGCTGGAAATCAAAATCGCCCAAGGCGCTAAGCCTGGCGAGGGCGGCCAATTGCCTGGATTTAAAGTCACCGAGATGATTGCCCGCCTGCGCCACTCCACACCAGGCGTGACGCTCATCAGCCCGCCGCCGCACCACGATATCTATTCCATCGAGGATTTGGCGCAGCTGATTTATGACCTCAAACAAATCAACCCGCGCGCCAAAGTCTGCGTAAAGCTTGTGTCTGCCGCTGGCATCGGCACCATCGCGGCGGGCGTGGCCAAAGCCCATGCCGATGTCATCTTGATTTCCGGCAACAATGGCGGCACGGGCGCCTCCCCGCAGACCAGCATTAAATATGCCGGCACGCCGTGGGAGATGGGCCTGGCGGAAGTCAACCAAGTGCTCACCCTCAATGGCCTACGCCACCGGGTGAAACTGCGCACGGATGGCGGTATCAAATGCGGCCGCGACGTGGTGATCGCTGCCATGTTGGGCGCGGAAGAATTCGGCGTTGGCACCACCTCGCTGGTTGCCATGGGCTGCATCATGGTGCGCCAATGCCACTCCAACACCTGCCCAGTGGGCGTGTGCACGCAAGATGATGACCTGCGCAAAAAGTTCACCGGCACGCCCGAAGCAGTCGTGAACCTGTTCAGCTTCATCGCGGAAGAAACGCGGGAAATCTTGTCAGAGATTGGCGCCACAAGCCTCAATGACATCATCGGCCGGACCGACCTCCTGCGCCAAGTCAGCCGCGGCGCGGATCATCTCGATGATTTGGACCTCAACC
>JBCCDR010000048.1:0-11444 GCA_039030675.1 Pseudomonadota bacterium
CCAAACGCTGGGGGTCATTGGGAGCGCCGCTTTGCGTGATCAAGTCTTCGATACCATCGTCTCAAAACGGCTTGCCGGCATTGACCGCATCGTCCCCGTTGGTACGACCTCGCACTTCTCCTTCACATGGGATGGCAAGGACCTGATCCGCGCCATGTCGCGCAGCTTTGAGCGGATGGCCGCCTGATGGATGTGGTGCACGCCACATGGGAGCGCCGCAACCTGGGCCTGGAGGTCTATGAAGCCAGCATCACGCCGAGCGACACCCAAGAGACGGTGCGTGCGGGCATAGCGGCGCTGCCGGAGGCGGATTATGTCTCCATCAAGGTGCCCGTGGCGCAATTTGCCTTGTCCGGCGTTATAGAGCAGAACGGCTTTCGGTTTCGAGAGCAATTGACCAGCGTTGAGGTCACGCAGGTACCAACGCTCAATGGCCTGCAAGCACGGTACCAAAAAGCCATAGCTTCGCGCCCAGCGACGGACCAAGACATGAAAACAGTTCTGGAAGAAGTCCGCTCTGGGCTGTTCCAGACCGATCGCTTCTCGCTCGACGCGCGTTTCTCTCCGGAACAAGCAGCCAATCGCTATTGCGGGTGGATACAAGACGAGCTCGCGCGGGGCGGTGAGCTCCATGCCATCCTTTTTAAGGACAAACTGGCCGGTTTTTTCCTGGTCAGGAAAACCGATACAGACCGGTGGTCATCCTTATTGGCGGGGGTTTTTACAGACTTTCAGCAGATGGGCCTGGGCTATTTCATCAACTATTTAGCCTATGCGTATTGCTTTGGACAAGGCGCCCAATCGGTCGCGTCGACCTACTCTTCCAACAATCTGGCAGCCTGCAAGATCCACGGCGATTTAAGAACTCGTTTACTATACCAAAGCTATATCTATGCGCGGCACACAATAGCGAAGGAGTGAGCCCGCGTGTCGACTGTCGATCAATATAAAGCCGCCTTTATCAATACGTTCCGCGTCCCCTCCGAAGAGGTTGAAGCGCTCGCCTATCAATCGATCGAGCAGTGGGACAGCCTGGGCCACATGCAGCTCATGAGCGAGCTTGAAGACATTTTCAAAGTCGAGCTCGATATCGACGACATCATTGATTTCTCAAGCTTTGCAAAAGGGCAGGAAATCCTTGGCAAATACGGCGTGGCCTTGAATGGCTGATACCCCGCAAGCGTTTGACACCGCTGCGATTTTAAAGGCGCAGTGCAATCGCTATCCCATGTTGTTCATCGACAAAGTGCTGGATTGTACGCCCGGTGAACGCGCCACTGCCCAGAAAAACTTCACCTATAATGAGTGGTTTTTCCCGCCCCACTATGAGGACGATCCCAACGTGCCTGGCTTTGTTTTGGTGGAAAGCTTGGTGCAGGCCTTCCTCATGACCTTCCTCTCCCTGCCAGAGCATCATGGCAGCAAGACAAACTTCCTCGAGATTAAAGACACCAGCTTTCGCCGCCGCGTGGTGCCGGGAGATACTATGATCATTGAGGCTGAACTCACGTCCTTCAAGCGCGGCATCGCGCGCGGGCAAGCCGTCGGCCGGGTTGATGGGGAATTGACGGTCAGCGGCGCCTTTACTGTGGGCCTGCCGCACATCCTCAGCAAGTTTAAGCCGCTCGCGGCTTAAGGCGCGCTGTGCCATGCGTGTCGCTGATTACGTCATCGAATTCTTAGCCGCCAAAGGCATCCGCCACCCCTTTGTGGTCACGGGCCGGGGGGCGCTGTTCCTCAACGATGCGCTTGCAAAGTCCGATGCGGTCGATCCTGTCTTCACCCATCATGAGCAAGCCGCCGCCTTCGCCGCCGTAGGCGCAGCAGATGTCACCGGCGCGCCGCAAGCGGCAATCGTGTCCACTGGCTGCGCCAGCACCAATGTGATCACTGGCGTTCTGTCAGCCTGGCAAGATCATATCCCGCTCATTGTCATCTCCGGCCAAAACAGCCTGAAAGAGACGACGCGGCACACCGGCCTGCCGATCAAAACCTATGGTCAGCAGGAGGCCGACATCATCGCGCTTGTCGAGCCAATCTGTAAGTCCGCCGTGATGCTCGAAGAGCCAGCGCGCATTCGCTACGAGCTGGAAAAAATGTTTCACCTGGCCATGGACGGTAACAAAGGCCCCGTCTGGCTGGATGTCCCCATCGACATTCAAAACGCCCGCATTGACCCTCAAGGGCTTGAGGGGTTTACGGCCGAAGACACCGCTTTTCCCCTGAGCGAAGAGCAAGCGGAAATGCTCGCCGGCTATCTCCGCGCTGCTGAACGCCCTGCCGTGCTCATTGGCGCAGGCGCGCGCGCGGCCGGCCCGGCCTTGGAGGCCTTTTGCGACGGCCATTCCATTCCTATCGTTTATGCCGCCTCAGCGGTCGACGTGGTGCCATCAAGCAAGGCCATCTCCATCGGCTCCGTTGGCAGCCAGGGCTGCAGCCGCCAGGGGGCATTCACGGTCCAGAATGCCGACCTGCTGATTGTTTTGGGATCCAGGCTCAACAGCCTCACGACCGGACCGGACCTCTGTGATTTCGCGCGCAACGCAAAGACTGTGGTCGTTGACATCAATGCGGAAGAACACGAAAAGGACGGTGCACGCATCGATCTGTTTATCCAGGCGCGTGCGGCTGATGTGGTCGCCTCTCTCGCCGCGCATGATTTGCCCGACTATGCGCCCTGGTTAAGCCGGGCACGCAGCTGGAAAACAGCTTTCTCAGGGAACCCAGAGTTCACGTCAAGAGACGGCCTGGTTGATCTCTATGATGTCGCGACGGGCCTTCCAGACTGCCTGCCCGATCATGGAGCCTTTGTCTGCGATTCCGGCTTTATTGACGTGATCGTGCCGACCAATGCCGCGTTTAAGCCCGGACAGCGGGTGGTTCGTCCCGTCTCGCAAGGCGCTATGGGCTTTGCCCTGCCTGCCGCGATTGGCGTGTCGCGCGTGAGCGACCGGCCTGTGCTCTGCATGGTGGGGGATGGCTCGATCATGATGAACCTGCAGGAACTGGAGACCATCGCCCGCAGCTGCGCAAATGTAAAAATTATAGTCGTGGAAAACGGCATGTACGCCATCATCCGGCGCCGGCAGGAGCAGCTTTTCCGCGGGCGCACAGTGGGCGTGGATGCGGACACTGGCCTGCCAACGCCAAACTTTGAAGCGATTGCAGCCGCTTTCGGCCTGCCGTTCATCGCAGCAACGGCGGCGACATACCAGACCACCCTTGCCCAGGCTTTTGAGGCGCCAGGGCCGATGCTGATTACGCTGCCAGGCAAGCCGAACCAAAGTTACATCGAAATCGGCTATGGCCGAGATCAAGATGGTCGCCTCGCGCGCCGCCCGCTGGAAGACCAAAAACCGTTTTTGGACCGGGATGTCTTTGCAGCGTATATGGCCGCCCCGAAGGTGGACGCCTAGCCATGGCCATCACCCTCAATGACGGGCGCACGCTTGGCGGGGATGCGCCGCCCTATGTGGTCGCGGAGTTTAACACCAGCCATTTTGGTGACGTAGAGCTGGCAAGCCAGATGATTGCCACCTGCGCCGAAATCGGCGTGGACTGCGTTAAGTTTCAGTCTTGGAGCGTAGAAAGCCTGTATTCTGAAACCTTCTACAGCGCCAACAAAATGGCCAAACGGTTCGTCAAAAAATACGCGCTGCCTGAGGATGCGTTAAAGCACCTGGCGGGCGTGTGCCGGGATCATGGCATCGGTTTCATGTCGACGCCTTATAGCGTGGACGAAGCACGCTTTTTGCTCGATCACTGCAACACGCCGGCGCTTAAAATCGCGTCCATGGAGATCAACAACCTGCCCTATCTCAAGGCGCTTGGAGGCATGGAAACAGCGCTCATCCTCTCCACGGGCATGGCAGACCTGGGCGAGATTGAAACGGCAGTGCGCACGCTTGAAGAGGCCGGCGCGCGCGATCTGTGCGTCCTGCATTGTGTCTCGCAATATCCAATCGAAACGCACCAGGCCCATGTGCGTAATGTGCGCCTGCTACAGGACCGCTTTGAACACCTGCCCATCGGCTATTCCGACCATACCTTGGACCTTGATGCGCCGGTGGCTGCCACCGCTTTGGGTGCTTGCCTGATAGAGCGGCACTTCACACTCGATCGCTCGCGGATTGGCATGGACAATCAGATGGCAACGGAGCCCGAGGCGTTTGCCGAACTGATCCGCCGCTGCCGCGCCACATATGATGCTCTTGGCTCCTATGAGCGGGTCGTGTCCCAGGAGGAGTTGACCCAGCGCGGCAATATGCGCCGCAGCGTTGTCTATGGCCGCGATATGGCGGCCGGAACGGTGCTGCAAGAAGCCGATCTCATCTTCAAACGGCCCGGCACTGGCATCGCGCCAACAGATGTCGCGCAGCTCCTTGGCAAGACCCTCTTGCAGAACGTCAGCGGTGATCATCTGGCCTCTATGGACCATGTGCGTGCGTCGTGACCCAGCCACTTCATGCGATTGCCGAAGCCTCCAGCGCGGTCTTTTCTGACGGCGAGACACGCCAAACGGTCGCGGAGATTTGGCGAGCCGATCAAGATATCCGCGAGGATATCGGTCGCACGCTTGTGGTCGCTTGTATTGACAGCGATTTCGGCGGAGCAGCCATCTATACAAGCCTGGTCTATGGCGCTGCCGTGCCGATTTTTTTCACCAGCCAGGTCGGCGCAGACAGGCTGAACGATGTGTTCGCGCGCTTCCGCCCAAACCTCTTCATTTGCAAGCCTGGCAAAACATGTCCAGCGGGGTTTCAGCCTGCCTTTAAGTGGCATGGCTACCAGGTCTATGCCGCGGAAAACCAATACGATCATGGCTTTCATGACGCGCTGTGCCTGCTGGCCACAACCTCAGGCTCGACCGGTAGCGCGAAAATGGTCCGCCAGTCGTTTGACAATGTAGCGATCAACACACAGCAGATTGTGCGCGCGATTGGCATCGACCGAGAGACGACCGCCATCACCTCCCTGCCGATTGCCTATACGTTCGGCATGTCCACGGTGAATTGCCAGATTTTTGCGCACGGCGCGCTTGCCATCTCGCCCCATTCAATCACGCAAAAGCCGATGCTGGACCTGATGCTCGCCGAGCAGGTGACCCTGCTCTCCGGCGTCCCGCAAACCTATCAGCAACTTATGCAGATGCGCTTTTTCCGCTCGCGCTATGCAGCCTCTATCCAGTCATGCCTTCAAGCCGGCGGCAAGCTGGGCCAAAGCTTAGAGGATCAGCTTCGAAAGACATTCGAGGGCTCGGGCAAAGACTTTTTTGTCATGTATGGTCAGGCAGAAGCGACCACGCGGATGTCCGTTCTGCCAGCCGCAGACTTCCTCACCCGCAAACATTCAGCTGGCAAAGCGCTCGACGGGGGTGCGTTCTCTATCCTCGGAGCAGATGACACTGTGCAGCCAGCGCTCGGGGAAGGCCGCATCTGTTACACCGGGCCCAATGTGGCCCTGGGCTATGCCGATGAGAGCAGCCAGCTTAAAGAGGGCGATGACTTTGATGGCCACATTGATACGGGCGATATCGGCACCCTCGATGAGGATGGCTATATCACCATCACTGGCCGGGCAAAGCGCTTTGCCAAAATCAACGGTATCAGCATCAATCTCGCCGATGTGGAAGACATCTTGGAACAAGCCACCGGCGCCGCGTTCGCCTGCATCGAAGATCAGGAGGTCATCCTGGCCTTTCATGTCGCGCCAGTTGGCCAAGACGTGATCGAGGCTGCTCGGCAGCGTTTGGGCCTTTTAGCGACGAACTTTCAAACGCGAAAAATTGCCGAGATCCCCCGGCTGGACAACGAGAAGACCCATTATCCCAAGCTTCAAAGGCTGGCCCGCGAGGGTGCCTTGACCGCTTAAAGCAAAGCCATGCTGAGCTGCTGCTGAAAATTCTTCTGCAGATCAGTGGGCTCGCCCTTCAGCGCTGAGAGCTTAGCAACCGAATCAAGTAATTCTTGCTTTTGCTCGGCTGTGCATGTCTCGTTGATCGGGCGGAGGATGGGGCGCAGTTTATTGCCAGCGTCGCCCACCTCCTTCAGCGCCACACCCGCGACAGCTAAGAGCTCGGTCGTTTCCTCTGGACTTGACCCAACCGTCTCACTCAGCTGGGCGCGCACGGCTTCAAAGTCTTCATCAGTCAACACACCCCTATAGGAGGGCGCTTGCAGCATGAGGATGGCCGCGGCTTCGCGTGCATCGGATATGCCATCGACCACTTGGCGTCTGCTCTTGCGCAGCCAGGCAAAGCGCCGGGCCGCATAGCCAACGTCATTGGCTCCATCCATGATGCGCGAAATGGCAAAAATAACGCCGCCGATCAGTACCAATAAGCCAATCAGCCCCGGCATAGTCCGCTCCTAGCCACCTTTCAAACCACTAGGAGAAGCTACACACTTAAAAAGAGCATGCCTAGAGCTTTGTCTGGGCTTTCTAGCTGACCGGTGACAAAGATGCCTGCTTGGTCTCACGAGGCGCAGTGCGCGCGCAGTCACGAACACGGATCATGATCTGCTCTTTCGGCCGCGTTGTCAGCCGCGCGACCGGCTTCACCTGGTCGGGGTTCATGACCTCAAAATCAAAACGGCGCACGAGCTGCGCGAGGATAAGCGCGCTTTCCATGGTCGCAAAACCCGCGCCGACGCAGATGCGCTGACCTTGGCCAAAGGGCAGATAGGCATGCGGCGTGAGCTCATGCTCGCGGTCTGGCGAAAACCGGTCTGGGTCAAAGCTGTGGGGCTCACGCCAATAGTCTTGGTGGCGATGCATGACCCATGGCGCGATCATGATCATGGCGCCTTTTTTCACCCAAGCAGAGCCAATTTTGCTGCGCTCCGACGCCACCCTCGGGATGAAGGTGATGGGCGGGTAAAGCCGCAGCGTTTCCTTAAACACATTGCGGATGAAGGAGAGCTTCTTAACGCCGTCAAAGGTGATGGGGCCGTCGCCAATATGAGCCTCTATCTCAGCGCGCAACCGGTCTACAACGTCCGGGTTTTGCGCCAGAATATAGATCACCCAAGTGAGGACGCTTGCGGTGGTTTCATGGCCAGCGAGGAAGAAGACACCCAGCTCATCGATCAGCTCTTCGCGGGTGAAATGGCTGCCGTCTTTGGGGTCTGCGGCCTCTATGACCGAGCGCGCGATGTCTGCTTTGTCGCCGCGCATGTGATCATCCAGGAGCGTGCCAAGATGGGTCCGGATGCGTTCGCAAGCCTCAAGCACATGGGGCGGATTTTGTACCGGCGCCCAGGCCCGTCCGAAGATCAGACGCCGCAGCTCCACATGGGCAGCCGAGCGCTCAAAGCGCATAAAGGACTGGAACACATCACGCGCCATATCGCTTTCTAAGGACTTGGAAAAAATAGTCCGCGTGATGATATCCGCCGTGAGATGGCTCATGGCCATGTCCAGAGAGAAACTCTCGCCGCCGGCGGCGCGCTGGCCAAGCAACGCCTCATAATCATCCACCGCGCCTTGCATGGCGCTAAAGGCGCGGCTGACGTGCATATGGCTGAAGGAGGGATCAATCATCCGGCGTTGACGGCGCCATATGTCCCCATGGCTCACAAACAGAGAATTGCCCACCAGAGGTGCGAGGGCCCCCACCATCAGGTCACTCTTCGGGAAGGCGTCAGCACGGCTGGTCATGAGCTCGCGCACCAGCTGCGGGTCATTCACGATGTGGATTTGGCGGCGCGAATAGCCGATGTTCATCTGCGCTGCGGAATAAACCTCGCGCGGCAATAGCCCTAAGAGATTGCCCTCCCCCTCCCGGGCGGTGCGCACCAAAGCGGCCAGCTCACCCAAAGGGCGAGGATGCGGCGGGGTATAGACGTGCTTTGCCATTGACGTTGCAGCTTATAGACTGTCTAATAATTTGGACAGTAAAATGTCCAAACTAGCAGACATTGTGTATACTGCAGCCTGGAAACAGGGGAGAGATAGGTGACCAGCGCAGACGTTTTCCACTTTTTCGTCAATTGTCACATCGTGACCGGCGCGGTGGGCCTGGTTCTGTTTTGGGTGCCTGTGGGCGGCAAGAAGGGCGGAAAAGCCCATAAATTAGGCGGCCAAGCCTTTACCTGGCTGATGCTTGCAACCGGCATTTTTGCCGTCGGCATCTCGGTGACCACACTGAGCGACCCCGCTGGCACGCACCCCCATTTGATGACGCATCCGCAGTTCGGAAGTGAAGCCAGCATTGCTGCGATTTTTGGCTGGATGATGATTTATCTGGCCATTTTGACAATCAATCTCGCCTGGTATGGCTGGCTGTGCGTGCGGAGCAAACCCAATATGCGCGCTTGCAGAACGCGGCTTAATCTGCTGCTCCAAGCTTTGCTCTTGGCCGCTAGCGTAAACTGCGTGGTGCGCGGCGTGCTGATCGCGCAGCCGCTGATGATTGGGATGTCGACCATCGGCTTTGCCACGGTGGGCACGAATATGTGGAGCCTGTATTGGCGGCGCACGACGCCGGTGACCTGGCTGATGGAGCATGTGAAGGCGCTGGTTGGCACGGGCATTAGCGTTTACACGGCCTTCTTCGCCTTTGGCGCTGTGCGCCTTCTGCCCGAAGCGGCTTTAACGCCCGCGCTCTGGTCCGTGCCTTTGGTCGTTGGCCTGAGCATCATTTTCTATCATTGGTGGGATATTCAGTCCAAATATCGCCGCATTGGGCGCTACGCCCCGCGCAGAGAAAAATCCGTTATGATGGGCGCTGAGTAAACAAGCCTACCATGCCAGCGAGCACCGTCTTAGCCACAGGCTTGGAGTTTCCCGAAGGCCCCATTCCTCTTGCAAATGGCGATGTTCTCATCGTGGAGATCGCGCGCGGCACGCTGTCTGTGGTGCGGCCAGGGGGACATGTCGATGTGGTTGCCGATCTCGGCGGCGGGCCCAATGGCGCAGCAATCGGCCCCGATGGCTGCGTCTATATCTGCAACAATGGCGGCTTCATTTGGGACCGCTCAGGGCCCGCGCCTCAGCCCATCGGCACCCCTCCTGATTACAGCACGGGCAGCATTCAAAGAGTCGACCTCAAAACGGGTCGCTTTGAGACACTCTATACCCACTGCGATGGCCATCCGCTCAAAGCGCCCAATGACTTGGTCTTCGACACGCATGGCGGCTTTTGGTTTACCGACACCGGCAAACGCTTTGAGCGCCATATGGATGTGGGCGGCATCTACTATGCCAAAGCCGATGGCAGCTTTATCAGCGCGCAGGTATTCCCCACCGACGCTGCCAACGGCATTGGCCTGTCACCTGATCACAAGACGCTCTATATGGCCGAGACCATGACGGGCCGGCTATGGCAATACCCGGTGGTTTCCCCAGGGGTGCTAGAAGGCCCCGCCAGCTTCTTTGATGGAAGCGGCGTGTTGTATGGCGCGCCGGGCTATGACCTGTTTGATTCTCTTGCTGTCGAAGACAGCGGCAACATCTGCGTAGCCGCGCTCTCGCGCGGCGGCATCCATATCATCACGCCCTCTGGCGAGCCGCAGCCCTTTGTTGCGCTTGATGCCCCAGGCACCACCAACATCGCTTTTGGCGGACCAGACCGGCAAGATGCCTATATCACGCAAGGCATGATGGGTACGCTTGTCCACATGCGCTGGCCGCGCCCGGGCCTGGCCCTGCCCTATGCGGCTTAAAACAGTGTTGGGGGTTTTCTTTCCGTCTGTGATGCGCCATCGTTTCAGCATCTCAGTGTATGGAGGGGCAAAGATGATCAACAAAACGCTTATGGCATGCGTAGCAGTCGCCGGTTTAACCCTGGCAAGCTGCGGCGACGACGGACCTGTTGGGGCCTCTTCGTCAGCAAAGGAAATCGCTGACACCTATATGACTGAGCTGGAATCCGTCGCCAGCGCGATTGAAAGCGTAAAATCAGAAGACGATGTGGAAGCCGCAGCACTGGCCATTAAGGCGGCCGCGAAAAATCTCGAAGGCCTGACAGAAGAGCTGGACGGCGAGATTAGCGGCATCAAGGCTATGCGGATTCTAGGCAGCCGTGCGGGCGACTTTATGGAAGTCCAGCAACGCATTGGCGCGTCTCTGACCAAACTCTCGCAAGAGAATCCAGAAATGATGGAACGCATCAGTGAAGCCATGGAAGCCCTGCCAAACAATTAGGCAGCCTTCACAAACAAAGCGTCCACTTGGGTTGGCCCAAACGCTTTTGTTTCAGACAGGTTGAACACACCGCGCAGGGCGAACCCCTGCGCGCGCAAATAGGCATAAACGTCCTCGGATAGCGGTTGGTTGCTGTAAAGCTCAATGAAGGACAGCTCTGCATAAATGAAATCAAAGTCTGATAGAGATCCAGCGCTTTGCAGCGCGTCCAATTCTGCACCCTGAACATCCAGTTTCAAGGCCCGCGGCGAAGGCAGTAGCGATACATCTAACGCATCGGCCAAAGGTTTTACTTCCACTTGCATCTGGCCGGCCGACGAGACGCCATAAGCTTCGCGCTGCGCCTTCTGTGGCTCTAGTAGAGAGGATGAATCCTCTCGGTCAGCGACGTGGAACGTGGTTTGGCCAGCAACAGTACCAATCGCATGGCGATGGAGGTGCACGTTCTGGCGCCCGGCAAACACGGCATCAAAACGGCTGGCCGCCTGCGGCAAAGGCTCGAAAGCATGGATGGTTACATCAGGAAACAAGGCCGCGCAGGCGAGGGAAAACTGCCCCTTGTTGGCCCCCACATCCACAAGCGCTGCCGGTTTCATCATGGCGAGGGCGCCAAGGTGTTCCGTCGCGGCCGCGACCTGGTGCTTGAATAGCGCTCGGCGCATGTCCGCATAGCGCAAAATCGTGAGGAGCTTGCGCGCCTTAGACACGGGGCGTTTTAGCGGCTGGCAAGCGCATCAGTATGCGCGCAAAACCAAGCATAAGCGTCTGCAAGGCCTGCTTTAAGGTCAATCCGCGGAGACCAGCCCATGCCAAGCAAGCGTTGGCTGTCCATGAGTTTGCGCGGTGTGCCATCGGGCTTGCTGGTGTCGAACGTCAGCGCGCCTTCAAAGACTACGACCTCGCAGATGGTCTGCGCCAACGCTTTGATGGTCACGTCCGAGCCCACGCCGACATTCACATGCGGCGCATCAGAATAGTGCTCAAGCAGGAAGACGAGCGCATCGGCGAGATCATCAGCATGCATGAACTCGCGCATGGGGCTGCCGGTGCCCCAGACCACCATCTCTTCAGCTTTAGCAAGCTTGGCCTCATGGGCTTTGCGCAGCAAGGCTGGGATCACATGGCTGTTTTGTGGGTGGTAGTTGTCGCCCGGCCCATAGAGGTTCGTCGGCATGGCTGAAATGAAATCCAGCCCATGCTGCTTGCGGAAGGCCTGGCACAACTTGATGCCGGCGATTTTCTATTTCAGCATTTTTGATTACTAAGGCAATTTGACTACGACCCAGGGAATTAAGATA